>CAZKNM010000095.1:0-10375 GCA_964554135.1 uncultured Melioribacteraceae bacterium | reverse complement strand
TCGCGATCCAGAGTATCAAAAATATTTTTTGCCAGGCTCCAATTTATTGTGTCTGTTTCCGCCTGTGCCAGGAAAGCAAGTCCGATTTTTATTTTCGAGTCGAAAGGAATTTTATCATTCAAAATTATTTTATAATATTCATTCGCTCCTTCCTTCCAATTACCTTGCGTTATCGCACTCTGGCCTTTGAACTCTATAAGATTCAAATCATCGGGAAAGAGAGTAAGGGCATCTTCAAGCAAAGCTGACGCTTTTTCATACTGACCGGTTTTAATATAAGATTCGATAAGGAGTTTCTGTAGTTCAAGACTTGAAGGATTCAATGCGTAAAGTTCTTCGACTGTCATAATAGTCTCGTCAATCTTTCCCATTCTTTCGTTGAGATCGGCAATCTTTACAAGGACTTCCCATTGTGGTCCGGTTAACTCCAAAACTTTATTATACAATCCAAGAGCCTGCATCGGTCTGTCTTTTTCATATATCATCCCAAGATTAAAATGAGCTTGTACATCGGAAGAATCAATTGAGATGATATTCGAATAAATATTGGCTGCCGAATCAAGCTGATTCGCCATCTGGTAAATATTTGCGAGTAGGAAATTGTACTCGATATTATCCGGTTCCAACTCAACAGCCGACTTAGCATTCTTCAAGGCAAGAGATAACTTATTCAGTCTTAGATAAGATTTACCCAAAGAATAATATATTCCCGGTTGAGGATCTAACTCAAGCGCATCTTGGTATTCAAGAACAGCTTCAGCAAATTTCCCCTGCAGCTCAAAAACCGAAGCATTTATCGTATGTTTTAGCGCTTCTTCTTTTGCTTTATCTGATTTTGGCGAGGGCTGCTCTGTATTTTTTTTATCTGTAACTTTTGTTACATCCGCACTGCAGCCTGCAAAAACCAGCAAAGGTAATATGAGAAAAATTATTTGTTTCATGATGAATAAAATAAGTTAGGGATAATTTTTAACATCAAATAACCAATTGAAATCAGGTATCAAATATACCAATATTTATCGAGTGTAGATAATCGAAGCTAATAAATCATATCCTCTTCAACAGTATTAAGAATTTTGAGATAACTATCATAGCGCTCAAGTGAAATTTTACCTTCCTCAACAGCTTTTGCAACTGCACACTCCGGTTCATGATTGTGAGTACAAGTACTGAATTTACATCCATTAATATATTCCGAAAATTCTATGAAGAAGTGACCGAGATCCTCCTTTTTAATTCCATAAGGATCTATCTCTCTAATACCCGGTGTATCGATAACATAAGTATTCTTTGCGACACTAAGAATTACGCTTGTTACAGTTGTATGAGTTCCTTTACTGCTAAACGTACTAATGTCCCCAATGTTCAGTTCCAATCCAAACAACTGATTTAACAGTGACGATTTACCGACACCTGAATGTCCTAAAAATAAGTTTATCTTACCGGATAATTCTTTCTTTAAATCATCTATCCCTTCACCGGTAAGAGCACTTGTTGTAAAAACTTTATAACCAATAGACCTATACAGATCGATCCAAAAGGTGATATCATTTTTTTCAATCAAATCTATTTTATTGATAATTAAAAATGTTTCGATATGCGAGCTTTCACCAGTGACTATCAATCTATCAATTACACGGTTATTGAAGGAAGGATATTCAACACTTGAAATCACAAAAAACTTATCGATGTTTGAAGCGATAATCTGCTCGAGTCTTTCTCCACGGTAGCTTGCACCTTTTAACCTCGGTGCCTTCCTTGACAAATAATTTTTTCTCTTTTCAATATTATATACAGTACCGGTTCCGTCATCATTCAAATCGATATCGACGACATCTCCAACAGCTGCCATATCCAATGCAAAAAGTTTATCCTTCTTCATTCCAAATTCTTTTTTAAATTTCCCGCGTAGATTGCAGCGGATGGAATTACCTTCTTCAAACATTACATAATAATCTTTACTTTCTATTTTAATAATTCTTCCTTTAATGCTTACCTCGTATTTATTTAAAATAAAAAAGCATCTTAATAAAAATAAGATGCTTTTAGTTCGATTTCAAAACTGTTACAATAAAATTTCTATCTCATACCATAGGTCACACTGAACACAACATTATCGGAAGATAAATCCTGATACGTACGGGATACACCCGAATCATAATTATCCCCAAAATTTTTCCACCACCCGTGAACATAAGCAATATCGACTCTTAAAGTTCGAGAAGCGGCAAAGCCTACTCCGCCCGTGAAATATTTCTTATCATATTGGGATATATCTCCTTTGAACGGAGATTTTTTGAATATGAAACCTCCTCTCAACAAAATATTAAATACCGGTAATTCATATTCGAATCCTAAATTATAATTAATAACGTTTCTAAAAATGTCTTTAATATCCCGGTTGATTTGACTTCTTTCGGTAGGCGTGAGTCCACTTGAAAATTCCATCTGAGTGTAATCGATATACTTTACATCAGCACTTACAAGCAAATCCGCAACATCTAGAGAACCACCAATTGTAAATTCATATGGTGAAATAATATCATATTCGAGTCTATTCAAAATTTGCGGATCCAACATAAAAGTTGTACCGCTGCCGAATTCCGCATCAGCGTAAATGTTATAGGTTTCTTTGACGTTGAATTTCGAAGGAAACTTCACTGTAGCACCCACAGTTAAAAATCCTGGCATATCATAGAGGAAACCAAGTTTAAAATCCCAGCCTGAGATATCCCAGTCGAGAATATCATTTAAGTAAAACGATTGGAAATCTGATGTTTCTGATTCCGCAGGATCAGTTAAGATGGTGCTGTCATAGTAATCCATGATATCTGTTTCATAATAACGCCTGTCACTGTTATAAGATCCGCTCAAAATATTTACCGTACCGCCGAAGAAAACATTTTCCGAAACTTCTATCGCACCGGAAAGAGACCAACTTCCTATCCTTCCCGAGATCAAAACATCACCGCGTTGATTGAGTCCGCCGTTTATAGGTGTATAGCCTGTTGAGTCGGTAAGGAATAACTCCCAAGAGATATCTCCGTAACCGGATAAATACTGAATCATCGAATTATTATCATCATTCAATGCGTTGAACTTAAGAGCAAAATTAAAATCTTTCAGCATGTTATACCCAAGCGCTAATACCAGACTTCCCCTGTATGTAGGAAAAGGAAATACAAATCCGATTTGATTTAAGTCGGTTGTGCTGTTGGTATAATCCGTTTTATTGTTAAAAAATGTTGTGGAGTTTTGAAGAGAGTATGAATTTAATCCCCCAGTAAATTCCATTTTCTTAACCAATCCAAGACCTGCAGGATTGAAAATTGTTCCCGAAAAATCATTACTTAAAGAAGTATAAGCATTACCCATACCCAAAGCTCTGGCACTAGAGTTAAAACCAGGTTCGGATAGTCTTAACGCATTATTAAAATTCTGTGCACTTGTATAATTGAATACAATTGGCATCAGAATAAAAAATAAAAAGATATTTAAAAAATTTTTCATTTGATTCTCCAAGGATGTGGCGTGATTTTTTTTGAAGAACTACCCATTGCAATGATTTATTATCAAAAAAGGGATGCCTTTAATGAAGCATCCCAAATGCTAAACTTAACGCTCGATTATTTTCTTCTTCCACTGCTGCCGCTGCTTGAACTTGAACTCCGGCTGGATGATCCACTGCTCGATCTGCTGCCACCTGATGAACTTCTTCCTGAACTATAACTTTTACCGGAGTTACCGCTGCTTCCTGATTTATAAGAACCGGAGGATGAACTACCTTTATTTTTAGGCATTGAATAACCTTTAGAACCAGTCGAACTATTACCTCTGTACGAAGAACCGGACCGACCCATCTGCGAGGTTCCTCTTCCCGGAGGATTTGTTTTCTTAAGAGTAGTTGGGGTAGATTTGCCGGAACTTCTATTCGGTTTCGTTATCTTAGTGCCGCTTTCAACATTTGCATTTTTATCGTTCTTTGATTTATCGCTTTCAACACGTGTGGGTGAATTGCCTGTAGATCTTCCACTAACGGGATTATCCCTGGTAACCGATCCTCTATCAGTACTACCGCTTCGACTTGTAACAGTTGGCACTCCTGTTTTACCTAATTCCGTACCTGTAGAACCGGAACGAGAACCGCTTCCCGATCTGGTTACAGAGTTTCCGCCAAATTGATCCCTATTACCACCGGTATTTCTTAATCCAGATGGATAACCGCGACCATCTCCTGTATTTCTGACCTTCGTCAAATAGTTCGTTCGGTATTTCGTACCGCTAGGATAATATAATCCATCATAATAATGGGGGACATTATACCCATAGTAATTTCCATAATATCCACCATACCAATATGGATAATAAATCCCGGCAGGTGGGAAACATCCCCAACCGTACCAATCCCACCAGTAGTAATTCCATGATGGCCAATCCCACCAATCATAATAAAACAAAGGAGTTGAACCGAAATGAACAATTAAACCCGGATTATATCCCCAATAGTATCTCCTATACATTGGTCTGTAACCGACATAATAATCATCTTCAACATAAGACGGTTCTACGTCTTCGTAATATTCGGAAGTGTCTTCGTAATATTCGGATGTATCTTCAGTAACTGTTTCGTCATCATAAGCATATTCATCGGAGACTTGTTTTTCACGCTTCTCTCCCCCATAATCATCCAATGCTAATTGAGTATAACATCCCGTTAATATTATTAAAACGGCGAATACAATAAAACGAATTATTAATCTCATGATATCACCCTGGTAATTTTTATTAAAAAGGCATCAAATAAAATGCCTTAAATTTAACTTGAAAATCAACAAAAAGGCGTGAAATATAGAGGTAATTGTATATTATATTAAACTTATATGTATGATAAATAGTACAATTAAAAGACGGCTTTAACATATTCCACAAAGATAGCTCTATCGGCTTTGTTACTATTGAATTTTTTATTATCGATTAAATTCCTTAAGTCAAGTCCAACAGTAAATCCTTCACCAACAGACCAGCGAACACCAAGATTCAAATAACCTGTACCTTCGCCGAGAGAATTACCTGTATTATCATTATTAGCGAAATCGAGTTCACCTACTAGCGAAACTTGTCCTCCTAAAGTTTTCTCAAAGCCTACTCCCAGGTTGATATCCTTATCACCATCTTCTCTTTCAAGAGAATAATTAATAATTCCATGGATACTTAGATATCCGAGAAACTCAAAATTCTTTGCGACCGCAACAAAAAATCCGGGAGATTTAATTTCATATCTTTTTAGGGAATCTATGTACATCCCTTTACCTTGCGAATCGAAACCAATAGTTAAAGCAGGAGTTGCTTCTGTCTCATCTAAAATCCTTAACCGTGCATTAACTCCAGGGAGTTTGTACCACTCTACTTTTCCACTACCGATTATATTCGCACCACCATACGAAATACCGAAACTAAAATTATCAAAAACTCCAACTTCAATTTTAGATATTACAACACCGATCGGCAGTACATCAACCGAGACACCTGCATAACCTCTTTCCAATACTCCCGCAGATGGCAAATCAATCAAAGAACGATATTCAAATTTTGCATTTGTTCCTGCAGTCCCCTGCGCAAAAAGGAAATTCGAAAGGACAAATAACAATGACAATCTCGATATGATCTTCATATTCCCTCTGAAAATTATTTAAATTTTACGGTGAAGAACGAAGTACTATAACATCAATTTCATGTTAAGAACAACAATAATACCACGAACAGAAAATGCCAACATCATATTTTTTTATACGAAGTTCCACTCTTACCGTCTTTGAGCTCAATTCCCAATTTTGTCAATTCCTCCCTCAACATATCGGCAAGTACATAGTTTTTTTCTTCTTTCGCTTTTTGCCTAATCCTAATTATCATTTCTATTAATTTGTTTTCGCGGGATTCACTTTCGGTTTTTCTCAATTCATCGAAACTTAATACCCCTAATACATTCTGCGCAGTACGTACTAGAAAAGTCTTTAACTTTTTATAAAAATCAAATATAATATTTTCATTCTCGCTAATTACTTTATTTGCATCTCTGATGAAATCAAATATTACGGCAACAGCTTGGGGAGTGTTGAAATCGTCATCCATTGCTGATTCAAATTCTTTGTGGTATCGATCAAAATCAAATTCCGGCATTACTCCATTCTGATTATTCTCAACTATTTTCCCGGTAATTAACTCAGCTATATTGAATATTTTTTCCAATCCCTTTTCGGTAGCACTTAATAGTTCATCATAAAAATTCAACTGTCCCCTGTAATGAGTTTGAGCAAAAAATAGTCGTATGACTTCTGCCGAATATTTTTTCAGGAAATCACGCGCGTTAATTATATTGCCGAGGGATTTGGACATCTTCTCACTTTGTATATTCAAAAATCCAAAGTGAATCCAATACCTGACAAACTCTTTGGAATTAGCCGCTTCACTTTGTGCTATTTCATTTTCATGATGAGGGAAAATTAAATCATATCCCCCGGCATGAATATCAATAGTCTCACCGAGATGCTTACTGCTCATTGCCGAACATTCGATATGCCATCCCGGTCTTCCGTTACCCCATGGGCTTTCCCAGTATGGTTCTCCCGGTTTTGCTTTCTTCCATAAGGCAAAGTCCAGCGGACTTTTCTTTTTTACGTCGATTTCCACTCTGGCGCCAGCTTCGAGTTCTTCAATATTCTTTCCGCTTAATTTTCCATAACCTTTAAAAGTTGAAATATCATAGAAAACATTCCCCTCAACATTATAGGCGATTTTCTTTCCATCAAGTACTTTTATTAAGTTAATC
Source organism: uncultured Melioribacteraceae bacterium (assembly GCA_964554135.1). GTDB lineage: Bacteria > Bacteroidota > Ignavibacteria > Ignavibacteriales > Melioribacteraceae > CAZKNM01. The sequence continues at coordinate 3,549 of CAZKNM010000095.1, read as the reverse complement.
ATCTCCGGAATATGTTCGGTTGCTTTTGGATATATGGAAGCCTCTTTAATATTTAACTTTCTGATGTCTTCGAAAAATGCTTTCGTATATTTTTCCGATACCTTGTTTGTAGTAACGCCTTCCTGGATTGATTGTTTAATTATGTTATCGTCTACGTCAGTGAGGTTCATGGCAAATTTTACATCAAATCCTTTATACTCCAAGTAACGTCTGATTATATCCGACATAATAAATGATCGGGCATTACCTATATGAAAATAATTGTAGACGGTTGGCCCGCACATATACATTGTAACTTTTGTAGGATTGAGAGGTTTGAATTCTTCTTTCTTTTTGCTTAATGTATTATAAATAAGCATAATACTTATTCTCGTGAATGCTCAGAATTTTCAATTAACAATTTAATAAAATTTTATTACAAACTATTCTTTATAGATAATATTATGCTTTAACAATAAGCGATGAATAGAGCGTCTATCTAGACCACACTCCTGGGCAGTCCTAGAAATATTTCCGTTATTTTTTCTCAAATTATGAGTCAGGTAATCGACTTCAAATCTTTCTAATACCATATCTTTTGCTTCTTTATATGGAAGATCCAAATCCAAATTTTCAAACGAAGGCCGGTTGGTAACAACAGGCAGAGGAAGATCGTCTCGCTGTATCACTTGTGTAGAGCATAAAATATATGCTCGACCTATCATATTTTGTAATTCACGTACATTCCCAGGCCAAGAATAACTTTTCAAAGCTTTTTGAGCTTCTGAAGAAAAACCATTTACAATCTTATCATTTTTGGACATCAACTCATGCAAAAAATGCTCTGACAAAAGCATGATATCACTTGGCCGATCACGCAGTGGAGGAATTTCAATTTCAAGAGTATTTAAACGGTAATATAAATCCTCCCTAAACTTTTTTTCAATTACTGCCTGTTCAAGATTTGTATTTGTCGCTGTAATAATTCTAACATCTATAATTATTTCATCTTGACCACCGACGCGTCTTATTTTCCGCTCCTCCAGCATACGAAGCAATTTGACCTGGAGCGATAAACTCATTTCACCAATTTCATCAAAGAAAAATGTACCACGATTAGCAAATTCCAAAAGTCCCGGTTTTGTTTTGATAGCCCCAGTAAAAGCACCACGCTCATGACCAAATAATTCACTTTCAAAAAGATGTTCTGGCAGAGCCCCGCAATTAACCGGAACAAAGGGTTCAATTTTTCTTCTACTAAGATTGTGGATGGCACGTGCAACTAATTCTTTGCCTGTTCCGCTTTCTCCAGTTATTAATACATTCATATTCCCAGGGGCAATCTTTTTAATCATCTGAATAACATTAGCCATCTGCTTACTTTCAAAAATTATGGATGAGATCTCATTCACTTCCTCTTTCTTAATTTTAGTAATGGATTCCTCATTTTTTTCCTTTTTGAATGCTCTATCAATACAATCAAATAATTTTTGCGAAGTAAATGGCTTTTCTAGAAAATCGAAAGCTCCTTCTCTCATAGCTTCAACACTGGCTTGGATAGTACCATAGCCTGAAATAATAAGTACAATTGACTCCGGGAAGGCAATTAAAGCAGTTTTCATTATGTCCATTCCCGAAACATCTTTCATTTTCAAATCCGTAATTATTAAATCAAATTTCTTTTGCTTAACCAGTTTTAAGGCTGCTGTGCTATCTTTAGATTTACTAATATTAAAATCTCTTCTTGTTGAAAGAATTTTCTCCAAACTGCTCAGCATTTCAGCTTCATCATCAATCAATAGTAAGTTTTTCATATTATTTCTTATTGTTGATAAACGTTATTGTGAAAACAGTTCCTTCGCCAATTTTACTATCACATTTGATTTCAGCATTATGGTTATTACAAATATTTTTGACTATATAAAGTCCAAGTCCTGTTCCTTTACCTAGAGATTTTGTAGTAAAAAATGGTGAATAGATTTGTTCCAGATTTTGATGTGAAATTCCATTGCCATTATCGGCAACTATTATTTGAGGATTATTGTTCTCGTTTATTTTTATGGCAATTTTCAACTCTCCGTCTTTCTCAATAGCATCAAGCGCATTAATAGCAAGATTAGTTAATAATTGATCGATTTGTAAAGGATCTCCATAAATTAGCGCTTCTTCCATTTCGAAATATTTCAAGAAAGTAATATTTCTTTTTTGCAATATTGGTTCCAGCATTAGCAAACTTTCATCAACAACTTTAACAATATCAAACTCTTGAAAATTTTGAGACTGCTTTTTACCATGCTTTAATATGTTTCTAGTAATCTTCGATACCTTATTAATTTGATTAATTATTACATCTAAATCTTCATTATAATGCTGAATGCTTTCGTCCTCAATAGATTGCAGCTTTAGATAATCCGTACGGGACATAATGATCGCAGCATGGTTATTTATTTCGTGAGCAATTTCGGAAGTAAGTTCACCCAATGTTACAAGTTTATCGGCCCGTTGAAGTTGCTCGAAGTGCAGTTCCTCTATTCTTTCTTGTGAAGATTTTAAATGGGAAACCATCCTATTGAAATGATTTTCAAGTACTCCAAATTCATCTTTCTTACTGACGGATAATTTAGCTGAAAGATTACCGGTTTCAACATTCTCAATAGCTTTTACAAATCGTTGCAAGGGTCTGTTAATAAAATGATTATACATGAAATAGAAACCAAAGGTCAAAATAATGATAACAGCTATCCCTAAGAAAATAATATGAATCGAGCCCGTATAAAAATTAGTTTCGGCTTTTGTAAAATCGGTATCTATATCAAGATAGCCGAGGTACTTTTCAGACTCATGACATTTTTGACAGGATTCTTTGTTTAATATAGGCTCAGTAATTTTGAACAAATGCTCTCCCGGTATTCTGAAAATTTTCCTAGTTTTAAGAGAATCAAAATTTAGCTCAACATGTTCGGGGGCAACCACCGACATATTTTTACCTACTTCGGATGAATCCGAAGCGTACAAAATCATTCCATCAATATTGAAAATCCTGACATGATTGATATCTTTATTGTGAGATATTTTTTCAACAACATGCTGTATGTTCTTTTGATATCCTAACATCATTATATTGTCAAGTCCACTTGTCAAAATATCAACTGTAGTTTCCAGCATGATTATAGAGCGCTGATTAAAATTCTGACGAAATTGCAGAAGTAAAAAATACATTGGTGCAGACACACTCACTACAATGAAAATAATTGAAAATAGTGTGAACTTACTTTTGACGGTTCTGAACATATTTTTGAAGAGTTAAAATACTGATAAATTTTTATGAAAAAAGAATAAACCTACCTTTTATCTATAGATCCAAATAGCAAAATAATAGCGAATCAAAGAATATATTATTTCAAACAAAGCCAGAGTCATTTTATTCATATTAATTTGCCTGCTTTCAAACATAGAGAAATAAATCTAGAATGTCTAAAGACGAAATTCGGCGTGAGATGGATGCGGGTGTTGCTTTCTGGGGATATGAAGAAGATGGCCAGCTGGTTGGTGTCATGGGCATTCAACACG
>CAZKNM010000094.1:0-10532 GCA_964554135.1 uncultured Melioribacteraceae bacterium | reverse complement strand
GGTTTTCAATTCGAGAGATTGCCGATTTTTTGGTACTTAATTTTTCTGCAAGTTCTTCTTGAGTTATACCAACCTCTTCCCTCGTCTGACGAAGAAGTACACCAATCTTGAAACTCTCGTAGCCTTTTTCAAAGTCTTTGGAAAATTTTTTACTGCGGCTTTTTCTTTTTACAATATATTTTTCTAAATCATCCATTTGAACTCCTTTCTAAAAAATCTTTTTTTCTACTCTCTGCTAATTTGATTTCCGTTCTATGTGTCTTTTGAGACTTTTTTCTAAATGCATTAGTTAATACAATTAAGTTCGACTTATGCTGAAATCCTAGTAAACGAAATTCATTATTTCCAGAACCCGCTCTAACCTCCCAAATATCATTGGTATTTTCCAGTTTCTTAAAATATTCTCCGGGAATTCTATCTAACTGTTTAATTAAGCGCAAAATCCATAAAACCTTTTCAACTTGTTTATCAGAAAGTGAATCAAGAAACTCCTCAACAGGAATGTTACCATTAGACTTTTTATAGAATATTATTTCTCTCACGCGCCAAAGTTAACCTATTTGTGAACTAAAGTAAATATCTGTTTCTGTGGTATACTGCTCTGATCAGTAGAATACTATGTAATTAAAAAACTACCACAGGGAAAGCAAAAAGAGTTAAAGACACCCAATTTTTCTATCTCGCTAAAGAGTTTGAAAAAATTGGGTGTCTCCAACTTCGCGTGTCCACGACAAAATTCCTCCATATTATTTGCTGCGTTTTATTAAATTGAGTCGAGAAAACGGAGCTGTATTTGTCATGATAACAATGAGATTCTTTTTAATAATTATTCTAATTGCCGGAATCAAAATTCTTGCGCAAGAGTATGACATCGTACCGTATTTGAAAATGATTGAAAGCGGTAATGCTGCGGAGGTTGAAAAAATTTTCCCTAACTTAAAGAAAGAGAATCCGAACGATCCTTCTGTGCAATTCCTCGATGCCGTGTTAACTACAAACGGAGAAACCGCTTTAAATAAGTATACCGACATATATCAAAACTATCCTAATAGCAATTATGCAGATGCGGCTCTGTACAGAGTCTTCTCTTATTATTTTTCCTTGGGATTGTACTCGCGTGCTGAAGACTATTTGGGGAAATTAAAGAAAGATTATCCTTCTTCTCCTTACATAAAAACCGCAGATAGAAATCTTCCTGCTTCAGAAGAAGTAATACCGATAATTTCAAAACCGGTAGCCGCAACCGATTCACAAACCGAAGAATATAATTTCACGATCCAGGCCGGCGCATTTTTAAATGTGCAGAATGCTTCCAACTTGAAAAAAAGTTTTGAGGGCGAAGGTTATTATTCGGAAATTTCTACGAAGGATGTCGGGGGGAGTATTTTAAACGTTGTTACCGTCGGCAGGTTTTCTGTACAAGAGGAAGCCAATGTTTTATTAAAGCACATTGAAGAAAAGTATGGCTTAAAAGGTAGGGTTGTACCTTTTCCCAAATGAGAGGACAAAATTGGAAACCATATTTATCGGCACCGGATCGGGTAAAACGTCTCTTTCCAGACACCATTCTTCTTTTTTAATTAAAACAAAAAATCATTCTTTATTAATAGATAGCGGAGACGGAGTTTCCAGAGCGCTCCTTTCACAAGGCGTTGATGCCCGTAAAATCGATTCGATATTATTAACACATTATCACTCCGATCACTTTTCCGGTTTACCGGCGTTAATAACTCAGATGAAACTACTTGAACGGGAAAGCGAATTAAATATCTACACCCATACTTCTCTGATTGCACCTTTGAAAATATTTTTGCATAACACATACATCTTCCCCGGAATTCTGAAATTCAACATTAATATAGTTGGTTTTGAGTTCGGGGCAGTCTGTCCGATTGATTCGCAGCTTAATTTTACCACTAGGCAAAATTCCCATATTTCAAATAAACACAATCTGATTTATAGTGATGTAAGTTTTGTTTCCGGCAGCGTGCTCGTTACTACGGAGGGAAAAAATTTATTCTATACATCCGATATCGGTTCCGAGGATGATCTTTACCTTTTCAGAGAAAAACAAATCGATTTCTTTATTTCGGAAACAACTCACATCCCGATTGAAAAGATCTATCAAGCATTCATAAAAAGCGGCGCAAAGAGTTTATATTTGACTCATATAGATGAAAAAGACGAAGAATTATTAAAAGTCTGGTACAGAAAACTGAACCAGCCGAAAAATATTTATCTCACCTACGACGGTTTAACAATTAAATCATAATTTTTGCTATTTTACGGCCTGAATATTTTCCCAACTTGAAAAAAGAATTACAATTCATATTTAAAGTATGACAATAGAGCAATTTCAAAACAGATTTGGCATAATCGGTAAATCCAAAGAGATTAAAGACCTTGTCGATATTGTGATGCAGATTGCCCAATCGGATATTTCTATACTCATTTCCGGTGAGAGCGGAGTTGGGAAAGAAATTTTTGCAAAAGCAATTCATGGTTTCAGCAGAAGAGCGAACAAACCGATGATCAACGTCAACTGCGGTGCAATACCGGAAGGGATTCTTGAGAGTGAATTGTTCGGGCATAAGAAAGGGTCTTTCACGGGTGCGATAGACGACAGACGCGGTTACTTTGAAATTGCCGACGGAAGCACTCTTTTCCTGGATGAAATTGCAGAGATGCCTTTAACCACACAAGTGAAATTATTACGAGTGCTTGAGACGAAAGAGTTTATGCGAATCGGAAGCGAAACGGTTACCAAAGTAGATGTAAGAATTATCGCGGCCACAAATAAAGATTTACAAAACGAAGTCGACGCAAAAAAATTCCGCAATGATCTTTTCTTCAGGCTAAAAGCAGTTTCATTATACATCCCGCCGCTGCGCAACCGGCCTGAAGACATCAGCGCATTGCTCAATCACTTTCTAAAAAGTTATTCCAAATCAAACAATGCACGCGAACCGAAAATTACATCTGAAGCTATGGATTTATTAATAAATTATAAATGGCCCGGGAATATCCGTGAATTGAAAAACACAATTGAAACGGCTGTCACGTTAAGCCGAAAAGATGTTCTCGACGCAGATGATTTTTCTAATCTTATCATCACAGAATCAACGGACAACCGTAATCTACCCGTATACATGCATCGTTCCGCAGAATCACTTGATAGGGAAATGATTTATCGAGCTCTGATTGAAATAAAAAAAGATTTGATGGATTTGAAAAATATTGCATCCAAGCAAGGTGTAGATTTCACTTCGGTTGATGATTCCAAAGTTGAAGAGATTGTTCCGATAGAAAATCTTGAGAAGAGTGCGATCATTAAAGCTTTGAACTTTACCCGCGGAAACAAAAGAAAAGCGGCCAAACTGCTGAAAATCAGTGAAAGAACTTTATACAGAAAGATTAAAGAATATGACATACAATACTAAACCATATTTAATTCTATTGTTTGTTACTGCGATACTAATTAATTTTCATTATTGCAGTTATACATTTACGGGTGCCTCCGTACCGGAACATTTAACATCGATCGCTATCCCAATCATTGAAGACCGAAGCGGCTCCGGTGAGCCCGACTTAAGAGAGACGTTTACTAACGAGCTCATTCAGAAATTTATTGATGACAATACACTGCGTGTTGCTGAAAAAGTAAATGCCGATGCTCTGCTAGAGTGTACGGTTCTCTCTTTATCGGATTCGCCTACCGTTGTTGCCGGTGGTGAGAATGTAACTGTAAGAAGAATTAATATTAATGCAAGAGTTGTCTACAAAGATTTGATAAAAAGAAAAACCCTGTTCGATCGAAGCTTTTCGAATTTCGGTGATTATGAAAATACGGGGGACATAATTACGGTTCGGAAGGAGGCAATCAATACGGCAGTAGACAAGATTACGGAAGATATTTTGTTAGCTGTGGTTTCTAATTGGTAATTATTTTTTATAACGGGTAAAAGTTTAAAATGATATTTGATTACATTGTTATATTTGTCTACATTTTTTCCCTCGTAATGCTTCTGATTTTCTCCAGTCACGGTTTTGTTATGTTATATTACCATCGTAAGTATGGTACATTTCAACCTAAAGGCAGTGATGAATCTACCGAAGGGAAAAAAGTTACAATTCAACTCCCTCTCTATAACGAATACTATGTTGCCGAAAGGTTAATTGATACTATCTGCGAGATCGAACATCCGAAAGAAAATTTGGAAATACAGGTATTGGACGACTCAACGGACGAAACTGTGGATGTTGTTGCCAAAGCTGTTGCAAAAAAGCAATCCGAGGGATTCGATATCGTACATGTACGAAGACCAAATAGGTCGGGATTTAAAGCGGGCGCTTTAAAAGAGGGATTGAAAACGGCAAAAGGGGATTTTATTGCCATCTTTGATGCCGACTTCCTCCCCAAAAAAGATTTTCTGAAAACCACACTTAATTATTTCACGGATCCGAAAGTGGGTATGGTTCAAACTAGATGGGAACATTTGAATGAAGATTATTCGATCCTTACAAAAATACAAGCTCTTGCTCTTGACGGTCATTTTGTAATAGAACAGACAGTCAGAAACAAATCGGGTTTCTTCATTAATTTCAACGGCACAGGCGGTGTTTGGAAGAAAACATGTATTGAAGACGCCGGCAACTGGCATGCTGATACACTAACCGAAGATCTCGATTTAAGTTACCGCGCACAATTACGTGGATGGAAGTTCGTCTTCCTGCGCGACGTTACCACACCTGCAGAGCTGCCTTCCGAGATCAATGCGTTGAAAGCCCAGCAGTTCAGATGGACAAAAGGTGCAATCGAAACAGCCAAGAAAATTCTACCGCTAGTTTGGAAATCGAATATTCCCCTGCGGATAAAGCTGCAATCAACTTTTCATCTAACGAACAATTTTGTATTCCCGTTTATATTACTCGCCGGTATACTCAACGTTCCTCTCATCTTTATAAAAAACAGCGGACCATACAACAATATCTTCAACTTCATGGCGATTTTTGTTATAGCATTTATAAGTTCATTTCTATTCTACATGTATGCACAAAGAGATGTGCACGAGGATTGGCGCAAGAAGATAGTCCTCTTTCCTCTTTTTATGGCGGGGAGTATGGGTTTTGCCGTCAATAACTCACGCGCCGTAATTGAAGGTATCTTGAACAGAAAGAGCGAATTTGTAAGGACTCCAAAGTTTAAAATTATAGATAAGAAAGATACTTTACTGAAAAACAAATACTTAAGTTCTACGAAAGTAGATACTTCTGCTATCGTTGAATTACTCCTCGCGATATATTGTTTCATCGGCGTTGCAGCGTCAATATATTTTTTAGAAATTGCCGCATTGCCGTTCCACCTTATGTTTTTCTTGGGATTTAGTTGTGTCTCTTTCTTATCTCTCAGACATTCCTTCACAAAAAAGAAACGGTTGGCAAATTGAAAAAGGACGGGCAAAATTTTAATGCGGATAAGATATGCCTGATCTACGAATACAACAACAACTCCCCTCTCTTTGTCCGCGTTGCCGATATCCTACTTCAAGAAATTAATGTTAACGAAGCAATCTCAATTGTTGAGAAAGGTTTAAAACTTCATCCCGATTATCCAAGCGCTTATTTGGTTTATGCCAAAGCTCTTGCAATCAAAGGAGATTATAGCAAAGCAAAAGAAATGGTAAATAAGGGGAGTGAGTTGATAGATTCGAAATATACTTTGGATTATTACCTTAACGAGATAGAAAAAATTTCAATCGAGCACTCAAAATATTCCGCTACTGTTGGTGAAAATTTCGTGCCGGATAAGTTCTATGAAAATACGGAAATCACCGCGCAGACTCAGCTTCAAGACGGCAGTAGAGATCTCGACCTGGAAAAGCTGGCTGATGCCGTAAACAATGCAAAAATGCCCAAAATTGACAATAAACTCCCTATTAATTTAGATGAAACTGAGGCAACAATAGACGAAAATATAATCGTCTCGGAAACTCTGGCAGGAATTTATTTATCCCAAAAAAACTATGAAGAAGCTCTCTCGATGTACAAACAACTCTTAGCAACAATTCCAGAGAAAGCCGATATCTTTAGGGAAAAAATCTCGGAGATAGAAAAAATACAAAGAGATAAAAAAGAACAGTAAATCCATTTCTCCTTCCACACTTCGAAAATAAATATGGCAGCCTTTAAGAAAAAACTTCCTAAAAACTTTTACATACGAGATGTTCTAACCGTCGCGAAGGAGTTAATTGGAAAAGTTCTGGTATATCAAAACGGAAACAAAAAACTTTCCGGTAAGATAGTTGAGGTTGAAGCTTACCGCGGTTCAGTCGATCAAGCATCTCATTCTTTTAACGGCAAAACGAAAAGAAATGAAGTTATGTTCGAAGAAGGAGGTTTGCTCTATATTTATTTCACGTACGGAGTTCACTTCTGCTGTAATGTTGTTACAGGTAAATGCGGTCAAGGTGATGCAGTTCTTCTCCGCGCAGTAGAACCTGTTTCGGGAATTGAAGAAATGGCAATCAACCGATTCAACAAAAAAAAGATTGATGAAAAAGAATTAATCAATTTAGCAAACGGACCCGGTAAAATATGCCGGGCTTTCAACTTCAACCGTTCACACAACGGAACCGATCTAACCGGGAATCAAATATACATTTTAGATAAAGAAAAAATAAAGAATCATTCCATCGTTGCTTCAACAAGAATCGGAATAAAAAAATCGGTAGATTTACCATGGAGGTTTTATATTAAGGATAATCCGTTCGTCTCAAAAAAATGACGGCACCGCAAAACATATTAATCGTACGAACCGATCGCATCGGCGATGTTGTCCTGTCTTTACCTATGGCGAAGATAATCAAAAAACGTTATCCTAATTGTAAAATTACTTTCATGCTGCGTGAGTATACTAAACCTCTTGCAGTAACCAATTCCTTCATCGATGAGATTTTACTTTTAAAAGAAAAAAACGGTAAGACCACGATTTGGGAAAACGTGAGTTTAGTTAAAGCGAAAAAACTCGATACATGTTTTGTTGTTTATCCCACATTCGAGATCGCCCTCTTTCTATTTTTGTCACGTATAAAAAAACGAATCGGTACAGGGTATAGATGGTATTCACTTTTATTCAACAAAAGGATTTATGAACATAGAAAACACGGAAGATTTCACGAGCTTGAACACAACGTAAAAATGCTCAAAATGATCGGAATTGATGAAAATGTGTCACCCGAGAATGTATCTTTTAACATACAATCATGCGCTGAAAGTAGACAAAAAGTGGATGAAATTTCAAATGAATACAATATCAATTTTTTGCTTCCCACAGTAATTATTCATCCTGGAAGCGGTGGAAGCTCTGTTGATCTCCCTTTATTATTATTTAAAAAAATTGTCGAATTGCTGGCACGTGAGTTGAACATCAACATACTAATAACCGGAAGCAAATCGGAATATGGCATGTGCAATCAACTAGTGATAAACAGTAAAATTATTAACTTAGCAGGAAGATTTGATTTAAGCGGAATGATCGCACTAATCGAAAAATCAAAATTGATGATCGCTAATTCAACGGGACCAATTCATATAGCCGCCGCATTGGGAAAATATGTTATAGGATTTTATCCGAAAATTATGGAGTGTTCACAAAAGAGATGGGGACCGTTTACAAACAAGAAAAAGATTTTCGAGCCGACAATCGACTGCAGTAATTGCGACCCGAAACAGTGCGAACGATTGAATTGTATGAGTAGTATCAATATCAATGAAGTATATGAAGAAGTTCAAAAACTTTTAGCGCTAAATTGACGGAGAACGGAATGCTAACCAATAAATATAATTTGCTCTTGTTTAGTTTACTCCTCTTAACAGTGAATGTTTTAGGACAGAATACCGATTTACGGAAACTCGAGAACAATGCATTCGAAGTTGGAGAAAAATTAACTTTCGACGTTAAGTACGGTTTCATTACGGCAGGAATCGCCGAGATGTCGGTATCGAAAATACAAAAAATGTCCGGCAGGGATGTTTACCAAATTAATTTTTCCGTCAGCTCCGTTTCAACTTTCGATTTCCTATATAAAGTGCGCGACCGCTACGTAACTTACCTGGATGTTGAAGGACTTTTCCCATGGAGATTCGAACAGCATATTAGAGAAGGAAATTACACACGCGATTTTTCAGCCTTCTTCGATCAGAGACGTGGTATTGCAAAAACTTCCGAAGGCTCTTATAAAATTCCGCAATTCGTTCATGATATTGTTTCTGCGTTTTATTATGCAAGGACTTTGGATTTTTCTACACTAAAAGAAGGAATATTATTCCACCTTGAAAATTTCTACAAAGATAAGGTACACCCACTCGATGTAATCTACCACGGAAAAGAAACAATTCAAGTAGAAGCCGGCACTTTTGACTGTATAATCATCGAACCGCTTGTTAAAGAAGGAGGTTTATTCAAACATGATGGCGATATAATAATCTGGCTGACCGACGATGAATTAAAAATACCGGTAAAAGTGAAAACTAAAATTATCATCGGGTCTATCGATGCCGAATTAACTGCTTATGAAGGATTGAAAGGTAAAGACTTTTCCAAACGGTAAAACTCTGTTTTCGAACTGTTTCAACGCTATTTAATAGCAAATATCTTACCTTTTTTATATTTTGCATTCGCATGAATGAAAATAATAACCATTTAAATTTTTCCGAACCTCAAGACGATAACCATGAGCTAAAGCCTCGGCTCAGCCCTACAATGTCTCCTCTTTCGGCCGCATTCTTCGGATTAGTAGCGGTTTTTATTCTTTATCAGATAGTAGGAAGTATTATTACCCTTGCAATTTTCGGTCTGGATATTGCAAATGCGGATATTAACGCAATAAGATTATTGACTATGGGCGGACAAATATTATTTATTCTATTCCCCTCTCTGCTTTTCGCAAAGTTAATTTATCAGGATGTATCGACTATTATTAGATACAAATATCCAAGCCTGAGGGAAATAGGGATATTCGTGATCGGTTTGATTATCCTTACTCCCCTTCTTCAGGAATTTCTCTACCTTCAAAATTATGTAATTGAAAAACTCGCCGTTGCAAGCCCGTTTATTAAGCAAATAAAAGATTTTTTAACCGAGATAGACAAACTCGTTGAGCAGACTTACGGTAATTTACTTGCGGCTGATTCCGTTTTCGAATCATCTTTTGTTATATTGGTTGTAGCTGTTGTTCCGGCGGTATGTGAAGAAATATTTTTTAGGGGATATGTACAAAAGAGTTTCGAGTTAAAACTAAAGCCTTTCTGGGCAATTTTTATAACGGCACTTTTTTTCGGTCTCTACCACTTTAGTCCATTCGGTTTAATCCCCTTAATTACTCTAGGTCTTTTCCTCGGATTTGCCGCTTATATGAGCAACTCGATTTTCATCCCGATGATTCTTCATTTCTTAAATAATTTCATCGCGGTAATAGCATACTTTGTATTCGGCAGCGAGGAAATAATGAACACAACCGTGATCGATATGGAACATGCAGGAGAGCATACTTTGAATTTTATATTATTAACAATTGTTTTCCTCGCACTAATTTACTTTATAAAAAATTATTATCATTTGTTTACAAAGGCAAAAGGAGTACAGAATGATATGTCCTAAATGCGAATATGAATATATAGAAGGAATAAAAATATGCCCGGACTGCGGAGCGGAACTTATTCCAAAAAATAAATTCGAAGGTAGTTTAGTCCATCCTTCCGACTGGATAATTGTTTACACCTGCAGCCAAAATTACGAGGCAGAAATGCTGAAAGCGAATCTTGAAAGTGCAGGTATCAAAACTCAAGTTCTCGGTCAAAAGGATAGAAATTATCCCGGAGTCGGTGACCTCGCTGTAATTAAAGTCTTAGTTGAAAAGACCGATGTAAAAGAAGCAGAAAAAATTATTGAAGACATTAACAAATAAATTGAGTTATTATGGGCGAATATAAAACCGGTACACGCACAATAATTGCCGTAATATTCCTTCCGCTGCTGATTTTAATTTGCTATTACGGCAGAATCCCCTTTTTACTGATAGTACTTATTATTGGATTATTTTCGTACTATGAATTCACAACTCTTGCAAATAAGAAAAAAAGTAACCCGAATTTAATATTAGGATTGATTTCGGTATTCATTATCATTTCAAACGCATATTTCAAATTTGTGGGCTACTTCCATCTTTTAATAATTATTACAGCTGCACTCTCGTTGGTTGAACTTTTCAGGAATAAAAACTCGGCTATTTCCAATTTAGGATCGACATTTTTGGGAATTCTCTACATCGGTCTTTTCTCAGCGGCTTTGGTCAGCATAAGAGAATTTTACAGCGGTTCGCCTTTGCTTTATAACGAGGGCGGATATATTATTTTATCTATGCTGGCTAGTATTTGGATTTGTGACACAGCTGCATTCTTCATTGGAATCGCTTTCGGAAAGCATAAAATTTTTCCTCGTGTAAGTCCGAAGAAAAGCTGGGAAGGATCAATCG
>CAZKNM010000093.1:1468-10637 GCA_964554135.1 uncultured Melioribacteraceae bacterium | reverse complement strand
AAATGGCACGCGTTGCCGTGGTCCGTGATTTGACCGAACGGAAAAAATCTGAAGCAGCATTCATAAGACAAGGACACTTATTGAAAGAACGAGTAAAAGAACTCGGTTGCCTGCTTCAAGCTTCCAATTTCGTAAACAAGCATAATTCCCTTTTGGAAGAAACACTGCAAGAGCTGGTAAATATTTTACCACCGGCAATGCAATATCCGGAAATTACCTGTGCCAGAATTTTATTAAATGAATTCGAAACTAAAACAAAAAATTTTAGAGAAACCGAATGGAAACTTTCATGTCCAATTTTAATAGTAAAACAAACTGGTTCAATCGATGTCTTTTACTTAGAGAAAAAAGTGAAAGAAGATGAAGGACCCTTTTTAAAGGAAGAAAAATTATTAATAAAAGCAATCGCTCAACGTTTGTCTGACATGATAGGGAGAAAACGTGCGATAGATTCATTGATAGATAGTGAAAAACAATTTAGAGGTTTATACGAAAATTCGACGATTGGTATTTACCGTACTACTCCAGATGGAAAAATCTTAATGGCCAATCCTGCGCTTTTAGCTATGCTGGGTTATTCATCATTCGAAGAATTTGCGAGCAAAGATGCTTCTGATAGAAGTTATGCGGATAAAAATATGAGGGAGATGTTCAAGAAAATAATTAAAGAAGAAGAAATAATATACGGATTTGAGGCAGATTGGAAAAAAGCAGATGGAACAATTATATATATCCGAGAAAGCGCTAGAGCTGTAAGAGATAAGAACGGTGATATCATTTATTACGAAGGAACGCTCGAAGATATAACGGAAATTAAAAAAGTAGAATTAGCCTTAATTGAAGCGAAAGAAAAAGCAGAAAAATCCGATAAACTAAAATCTGAATTTTTAGCCCAGATGTCCCATGAAATTAGAACCCCGATTAATGTAATCGTTAATTTTACAGATTTGTTAAGGGGAGATATCAATGATAATAATATAAAAGATATTTCAGAAGGACTTGATTGCATAGAATTAGCCAGTAAAAGAATAGTAAGAACAATAGAATTAATTTTGAATATGTCGGAAATCGTAGCTGGTACTTTCGGTCCCGATCCTAAGTTAGTTAATATTTATTACGACATTCTCCTGAAACTGGAGAGAGAATATCGCCAAACAGCAGAGTTAAAGAACATAGAATTTACATTGCGAAAAACAACCGACAACACTATAATTAAAGTAGATGAGTATAGTGTGTATCAAATTTTCAGCAATTTATTAGATAATGCATTGAAATATACACAAGAGGGTAAAGTTGAAATAAATATTTCTACAAATAAAATGAAGGAATTATTAGTAGAACTCATAGATACAGGAATAGGGATATCTGAAAATTTCATTCCTAATATATTCGATATGTTTACTCAAGAAGACATGAGTTATTCAAGAAATCAAGAAGGGATTGGGCTAGGCATGGCTTTAGTGAAAAAATATTGCGAACTGAATAATGCAGAAATTGAAGCTGAAAGCTCGAAAGGAAAAGGTTCGAAATTTATCGTTACTTTTAAAAATGTTCTGGATATATAATACATCAAAACAATAAAATCTCTTTAACAAGGACTTCTATAATTATGGACTCACTCTAATCGATAAATTTATACAGTCATTATCTTTCTCCGCAATTTCATAGCAATCAAATAATTCGCTAAATTTACTATACTGTTTCATAATATACGGATTTTATTTAACCATGTTTATTGATACTCACGCACATCTTTTCTTTCCGAATTTCAACGGTGAAGTTGATGAAGTAATCAACCGCGCACGAAATGCAGGTGTGAATTATATAATTGTTCCCGCAACGGACATTGCATCGTCATCAAAAACGGTTGAAATGGCTCAGAAATATGATTGTATCTTTGCTGCCGTAGGTGTTCACCCGCATGATACAAAGGAATGGGACGATTCCTTGCTGACCATTCTTTCAGAACTTGCGAAAAATGAAAAGGTAATTGCAATCGGTGAAATCGGATTGGACTATTATTATGATTTTTCTCCAAAGGATATTCAAAAACAAGCATTTGAAGCCCAGATAAATCTTGCCGTTGAATTAAATAAACCGATAATCGTACACAACCGCGAATCCAACTTGGATATTATGAACATGATCGAAAAGTATCGGGACAAAAACGTTCGTGCACAATTTCACTGTTTTGCCGGCTCTATCTCCGATGCAAAAGAACTGACCGAGCAGGGACATTTCATTTCTTTTACAGGTAATATCACACATGCTAAAGCCGATAACATTAGAAAAGTTATGAGCAGCGTTGACTTGAAAAATTTACTTCTGGAAACCGATTCACCGTTCATGACGCCTACGCCTCATAGAGGTAAAAGAAATGAACCGGCTTTTATTCCAATAATCGCAGATAAGATAGCAGAAGCACATCAAACAAGTATTGAAGAGGTTGCAAAAATTACAACGCAAAATGCGATAGAATTTTTCAATCTTGGAAAGAAGGAAAATTGAAACCGGCATATACATATCAAATAGGTGAATCTCTTTATATTAACGTTACCAACCGCTGCAATGCCGACTGCGTATTTTGCGATAGAAAAGGTGCTGCAACAATTCAAGGGTATAATCTTAAAATGGAAAAATCCCAAGAACCTCCAGCCGATGAATATATCAAAGAGATAGGTGATCCGAAAAGATTTAAGGAGATCGTTTTTTGCGGATACGGTGAACCAACCATCAGATGGGAAGTTGTAAAGGAAGTAGCAAAATATGTAAAAGCCAACGGCGGTGTAACAAGATTGAATACGGATGGTCATGGTAATATCATTAATAAGAGAGACATTACACCGGAGATGAAAGATTTGATCGATTCCGTTTCGATCAGCCTTAACTCTGTATTTCCTGATCAATATGCGGAACTAATGAGGCTTGATCCCGAGATGCACTCAGAGATGATCGACTTTGCTAAAAAAGCTAAACAACATACGCATGTAATTATGTCGATTGTCGGAATTGATGAAGTAGATTCGGATGCGGCTAAAAAATTCGTTACCGAAGAAATGGGTGTAGACTTTAGAGAGAGAGAATATTTTTAATACATATCATGCTTAATTCATTTGGGGAATAAATGAAAATTTTATATTCCTTAATTTTCTCTCTTTGTTTTGTCTTCTCGATATTTCCACAGAATAATATTTCATATAAAGAAAAAATCGACAGCTTGCTTACCAATCCTTTCTTCGAATCATGCAACATATCAATTGACGTATTCGATCTGACCACAGAAGAAAATCTTTATAAAAAAAATGAAAAGCTCTTGATGCGCCCGGCATCCAACTTAAAATTATTCACATCTGCTGCCGGATTATATTTTCTCGGGGAAGAATACACATTTAAAACTTCTGTTTATTACAAAGGCGAAGTTGAAGATTCGGTGCTCTTCGGTGATATTTATATCGTTGGCGGTTTCGATCCGGAGTTTACATCCAAGGACCTCGATTCAATGGTAACACAAATAAAATTGCAGGGTATAAAAGAAATCCATGGTAACCTATACGCCGATGCATCGATGATGGATTCCTTATATTGGGGTCAGGGATGGATGTGGGATGATGATCCTTACATTTATTCTCCTTACTTAAGTCCTTTATGTATCAACAATAACGGAATTGAAATTTATTATGAACCTGGTGAGGTTGGGGCTCCCGTTAAAGTTGAGATTTATCCTGAAAGTAATTTTTATCACTTACATAATTCATCCGTTACGGTTGAGACAGACTCTTCAAATCTCACCATAACACGAGACTATGTAAATCATACAAACGATATTTCCATCACCGGTACTCTATCTTCACAGGGAAAAAGAGATACAGCCGAACTTAACATCGTTTATCCAGAGAAATATTTTCTCACACTCATGAAAGAAAATTTCAAAAGAAGCGGAATCACTTTAACCGGAACTACCGATACAGCCTCATTACCCAATCAAGCAGATCATATAATCACATTTGAACGTTCATATATTGATGTACTCCCTAACCTAAATAAGGAAAGTGATAATTTGAATGCTGAATCGGTACTTCGTGCATTAGCACTTGAATTCTACAATAAACCTGCCTGTGCTGATAACGGAGTAAAACTAATAGATAGTTTAATCACATTAACTGGTTTAGATTATAGAAACTATAGAATTGTAGATGGAAGCGGATTATCCTTTTACAACCTCCTATCTGCCGAATCGATTCTCGAATTGCTGAAGTTTTTATATTTCGAAGAAGAAGACTTATTCGAGCTGTTGTATGATTCACTTCCAATAGGAGGTGTGGATGGAACATTAGAATACCGAATGCAGGACTACCTTACCTATAATAATGTCCATGCAAAAACCGGAACGCTCAGCGGTGTAAACTGCTTATCAGGATATTTAACAACAAAATCCGATCACCTGATTGCTTTCTCGATTTTAATTCAAAACTTCACGGGTGACAGTAAAAAAGCTAGAGCGATTCAAGATGAGATATGCAAAATATTATGCGAAATAGATGAAAAAGATGATAAATTATAGACAATTTGTAGTTTCTGCAAAACCTTATAACGCAGAACTAATCAGCGGCTTATTGTGGGAGTTGGAGATCGAAGGTATTACCGAACAGGATAATTATCTTGAAGTCTATGCCAAAGACAAAAAAGATGTAACAACGGAAAGGATGAGCAAACTTCTTCAAAGTTTGGTTGATCAAAATATTTTGGAGACATACGATATCAAAGAAAGTATCATTGAGAATAAAAATTGGAATGAAGAATGGGGAAAAAAAGTAAATATTGTTAAGGTTACGGATAAAATTGTAATCAAGCCTTCATTCAAAGAATACACACCGCTTGAAAATCAAATAATCATTACAATCGATCCGAAAATGTCATTCGGAACAGGAGAACATCAGACTACCAAGTTAATGCTTAATCTCTGTGAAAAGCATGTTCAACACAGGGATAAAGTTTTGGATATCGGTTGTGGAACGGGTATACTTGCTATTACAGCAATTAAACTCGGAGCTCATTCAGCATTGGGTATCGACAATGATGAGTGGTGCTTACTAAATGGTAATGAAAATATAACACTCAATAAAGTTGATAACAAAGTCAAAATCGAACTAGCCGACATATATCAAATCAGTGAAAAAGAATTCGATTTAATTTTGGCAAATATAAACAAGAATGTTCTTCTTGAAATAAGGGGTATCGTCAAAGAAAAGTTGCGCGATGGCGGTAGATTTATCTTATCAGGCTTATTGCAAGAGGATGAAGAGGAAATAAAAAAGAGCTATCTACCTCTAGGTTTCAAACTTGTGGAAAAGCTTACACTAGATGAATGGATAGCTCTTGTTTTCCTATTAGAATAGGAAAGAATATTTACTGAGCAAGTTTTTCAAGAAGACGAGACAACTCGCGCTGCTCGTTATCAGAAAGTTTGCTCGCAATATCCGACATATTATCAACATACTTCGGGAAAAGTTCATGCATTTTTTCTCTTCCCTTAGGTGTCAGCTCAGCATTAATTATTCTTCTATCCTCTTTTGATGGTACTCTTTTCACTAAATCTTCTTTCTCAAGATTATCTACAACACAGGTAATATTCGCACCTGTAACCATTAGCTCTTCACTTATCCTTTTAAGAGGCATAGGACCTGCGTCCTTAAGAACTTCCAATACATGAAATTGAGGAGCGGTTAATTTATTTGCTGACATCTGTTTGACATGTGCTTTTCTTACAGAATCATAAGCTTTAGAAAGTCTGTTCCACATGTCTAATGCTATTTGTGATTTTCCTTCTGGCATTTCAACCTCTTTATTTGTGGTTTAATAGGTAACTATCTTCTTTGATTTTTATAGGTATTAATACTGAGTAAAAGATAAACATAAATTATAGCATAATCAATAATTAGACAGTTAAAACACAATAAGTCGCAATTAAAATGTGAAATCTGATACAAATTTGCAACATTTTTCAAAAAATATTTTTGCCCCCAAGGATACATCAATAAAAATTAAATCTTATAGTTACATTGTCCACAAAACTATATAGGTAATTATACCTAGTCACTCAACTACGAAAAAATTAAGATATATTCATGAAGTAGAAATATGTCAGCATCAAATCGTACAATATTTTTAACTATCAATTAGCCTGGAAACAAGACAAATGTAGACAATCAGAAGAGGTGCATTTAACTAGACTCAATGAGGATTTGAATCTTACTAAGTATAAATTATATTTACGAAAGAATAATTAAAACAATTAATTGATAACTGAAATTCAAAACATATTATCATTCCTTACAAAGGAAGAAAATAAAAAACCGAAACAACTTATCAGCTATGCTATAAAATACAACGAAATTAATTTTCGAAATTTGCTAAATAACCTTCAAACCTTAGGAAAGAATTTTTTCTATTGGACACACGCACAAAACGAACAACACTTTTGTGAAATTGATAATACTGTTACAATTGTTTCAGTAGACATTATTCAATCTTCCGATGTTTTAAATACTATCGGCAACATAAAAGACAATTTTCGTAATAACTGGTCATCATGCGGATTAACCTCCATTCCTTTCGTATTTGGTGCCAAAAAATTTTTGAACGATAAAAAAGATTTTATTTGGTCTGATTACTCCGATTCATATTGGTTTATTCCTAAATATATCTTCCTAACACGAACCGGTTCTTCATTTTTAATATTGAACTTTTTCAACAACGGATCAAACCGGCAGAGTATTGAGTGTTTAATAAAGGAAGCAACAGCACTTAATTCCAATCACAAAAGTAGCAGCAATAATGACTTGAAAATTACTATCCATGAAAATGAATCGGATTATCTTACCTGGTATTCCTCAATTGAACAAGCTCTCGATGCCATATCGAAAAAAAAATTTTTGAAAGCCGTTTTGTCTAGACAAGTTAAAATAAAATTGAAAAATCAGCCTTCGCTATTCTGCTTGATGAAAAATCTTTTAGAAAATAATCCTAATTGTTACATATTTATGTATAAACTTGGAGATTCGATATTTTTTGGCGCCTCACCCGAAACGTTAGTAAAAATATCAAACAAGCTGATTGAGATCGATGCTCTTGCCGGATCAATTGAGAGAGGGATTTCGAAGAAAGACGATGAAGAATTAGCAAATAAACTACTCCAGAGTGAGAAAGATCTGACGGAACATAAACTTGTTCTAAAATATATCATTGATACAATTTCAAATTTTGCTTATGAGATTAATTATAAAAGCTCCCCTAAAATTAAAAAACTCGGGAACATACAGCATCTCTGGACACCAGTACGTGCAAAATTAAAATCGAACATTCCCCTGTTTACGATTTCGAATAAATTGCATCCTACACCGGCAGTTTGTGGCTTTCCACGCAAGGAAGCTCTTGAATTTCTAAATTACAATGAGAAACATGACCGTGGACTGTTTTCCGGTTATATCGGCTGGTTCAATTTCCAAAATGAATGCGAGTTTGCAGTCGGAATACGTTCTGCTCTTATAAAAGATAATTACTTATATGTCTTTTCAGGCTGCGGTATTGTCGAAGGTTCGAATGCTGCCGACGAATATGAAGAAAGTAATCTGAAAATGCAACCTATTTTATCTTTGTTTGAAAATGAAAATACCCATTAATAGAAATTTTATATGGTCGCAAATCTTTGTTGAAAAGCTCTCCCGATTGGGAGTAAAATTTGTTTGTATTTCTCCCGGGTCAAGAAGTACTCCTTTGACTCAAGCTTTCAGCGAAAACAGAGAAATCAAGACATTTGTTATTCCCGACGAACGTTCCAGCTGTTTTTTTGCACTTGGATTAGCCAAAAGGTCAGACACACCCGTTGCAGTCGTTACAACATCTGGGACAGCAGTAACAGAACTTTATCCTGCAATAATCGAAGCATACCAACAAAGAATTCCACTAATAATATGCACGGCAGATCGTCCACCGGAATTACGAAATACCGGAGCAAATCAAACCATCAATCAACATGACATATTCAAAAATCACATACGATATTTCAAAGATTTAGGCTTACCTAAAATTAGTATCAAAGCATTAAATAAAACTAAAACAACCGCAACAGAAGCCATAAAAATTAGTTCGGTATATAACAGAGGACCTGTTCATCTCAACTTTCCATTCCGTAAACCGTTGGAAAAAAATTCTGCTACCGATGAAGTGGAAAAATCTTTTCTGAACAAAATCCAATCGGACAACTTCTTCCTGGAAAAATCCGGCATTGATAAAAAAAAGACCGGTAATTTATCGGTGATTCGTGCCATCACCAACAAACTTAAAAATATCGAAAAAGGAATAATCATTTGCAGCGGCGGAATTGAAGATAAAAATCTTTCGGCGATGTGCAGCAAATTATCAAAAATATTGAGATACCCGATCTTTGCAGATGGCACGAGTAATATCAGGTTCGGTAAGTCAAAAAATAAAAATATTAATATAAACTATGCATCTTTTATTTCCTCCTCCGGTTTTCAAGACAAATACGATCCGGAAGTTATCATCCAACTCGGCAAAACGCCGACATCCAATCATTTGTTGAACTTTTACAAAAACTCGCGTGCGGAAAAATTTCTTGTTAATAAGTATGGTGATTTACAAGATCCTTCCAGAACTGCAGACGTAATTCTTGCGCTTGAACCTACGGAATTCTGCAAAGAGGTGTTGCATCAACTTTCATCAGCTAGTTTCAGCAGAGGAAATAATTGGCAGAACAAATTTCATTTGTTTGATTCTATCGTTTCAAATATAAAAAAGGAGAAGATTGAAAAAGCCGACTTTCCATTTGAAGGAAGAATTATCACCGAACTGATACCTTTGCTACCCACCAAGTGTAACCTGATGATTTCCAACAGCCTTCCGATAAGGGATATCGATTACTTTGCACCTGTGACAAATAAAGAAATAATAATTTTTACAAACCGAGGTGCGAGCGGAATCGACGGCATTACTTCAACTGCACTTGGAATTGCAGCGAGATCGAAAAATCCTACTGTATTGCTCACCGGTGATCTTGCATTCTATCATGATTTGAACGGATTGCTCACTGCAATGAAATATTCAATCCCACTAACAATCGTTTTAATCAACAACAATGGAGGCGGAATTT
>CAZKNM010000093.1:0-1458 GCA_964554135.1 uncultured Melioribacteraceae bacterium | reverse complement strand
ATAGCAAAAGAGAGAAAGGTTCTCAACAAATATTTTACCACACCGCACTATTTGGATTTTGCATACTTCATCTTGGGTTACAAAGGATTCTATACAAGTATCCGAAATTGGGAACACTTTAGAGATCAATTTCAGAAAGCAATAAAGAGAAAAAGATTTTCGGTGCTTGAAATATTAACAGACGCTGGAAAATCAGCCGCGATAAGAAAAAAATATTTTGATAAAGTACACAAATCAATCGAGAAATTGCTGAATGAAAGTACAAGTAAATGATCTAACCTTTCACATCGAAATTAATAAAAGTAAAATCAAATCCGGTAATATCCCGGTAATATTTCTACACGGTTTTACCGGTTCATCGCAGGATTGGAAGTTTATTATTGATAGATTGCCGATGAATTATCTCCCATGCGCAATCGATTTGATCGGACACGGCAAAAGCAGTCACCCGGATAGCACCGATCATTACACTACGGAAGCTATCACAAATCAGCTGAACGTGATAATAACTCAACTTGGATTCAATAATGTAATCCTTTGCGGCTACTCGATGGGCGGACGTGCGGCATTATCATTCACGGTTAAATTCCCGTCACTTGTAAAAGCTCTCATACTTGAAAGCACTACACCGGGAATTAGTAATGAAGACGAAAGAAAAGCAAGAGAACAAAACGATCTGCTGCTTGTAAAAAGAATCGAGTCCGAAGGTGTTAAAAATTTTATCGATTATTGGATGAATCTTCCTTTATTCAACTCACTAAAAACTATTTCAAATGATCGGTATAAACAGATAATCGAATCAAAACAGAAAGGAAATGCTGTAGGTTTAATGAATATCTTACGCTGTTTTAGTACAGGTTTAATGCCGGCTTATTGGAATGAGCTGAATAAAATAACTCATCCTGTTTTGTTAATTACCGGTGAATTGGATGAAAAATTTACAACAATAAATAAAGAAGCGGCTGAAATCTTTCCGAATTGTCATCATTCTGTTATTAAAAATACCGGTCACAATGTTCACTTAGAAAAACCTGAGGAATTTATTATCTTAGTGAACCAATTCTTAAACGGATAAGTTTAGTAAATAAATATTCTTTGGAGAATTACCAATGAGTTTCAAATGGAATAAAGTGAAAGATTATTCGGATATCATTTACGAAAAGATGGATGGCATTGCAAAGATTACGATTAACAGACCGGAGAAGCGGAATGCTTTCAGACCTGAAACAGTGTTGGAAATGCACGAAGCATTAAACGATGCACATGAAGATCTCGACATCGGCGTTGTACTCATAACAGGGAAAGGTCCGTCAAAGGATGGAAAATATTCTTTTTGTTCTGGCGGTGATCAATCTATACGGGGAAACAAAGGCTACGTCGGCAAAGAAGTCCTGTGGCCCGATGAGCTTCCCGTCGGCTATCTGGAACCCGAGCGCTACAACCCTCGGCGGCCCGTCA
>CAZKNM010000092.1:9024-11499 GCA_964554135.1 uncultured Melioribacteraceae bacterium | reverse complement strand
CATTACATTAGGTCCTCTTGCAAATACTTCCCCACTGCCGTTTTCATCTGGATTGTTGATTTTTATCTCAACACCCGGAAGAGGCAAACCGGCAGCATCATCTTTAAATCGATCTAGTCTATTCAGAGTAAGTATTGGAGCTGTTTCAGTTAAACCGTAACCTTGTATGAATGTAAAACCAAACTCGCGCAGTCCCTTTGCTACCATTGGATCGGGTGCGGCACCTCCGGCAATGAATATTCTCACATGTCCTCCGAACTTTTCATGCATCTCCTTGAATATCTTTTTCTTAATATCCTTCAATCCGATTTTTGACATCACATTTGTAATCTTTACCAATGGCGGTACCACTTTAGATTTGACTTTATCTTCCGTAATCGCTTTGCTGATTCTCTTGAACATCTTATCAAATAGAAGAGGGACACCTAAAAGTATTGTTGCTTTTACATTTTGAATATCATCAACAATTGTTTTCAATGAACGGGCATAATGCACCGAAGAACCCGCATAGAGAGGGCAAAGCATTCCGCATGTGCATTCGTAAGTATGATGCATCGGCAATACAGACAAAAACTTGTCTTCTGGAAATATCATTATCATACTCACCATTGACATTAGATTAGAGACTAAATTTTTCTGACTCAGCATTACTCCTTTTGCTCTCCCCAGCGATCCGGAAGTAAATATTATTTCCGCTATCGCTTCAGGATCAACCTTAGGTAATTTGCCAACATCAGATCCATAACTCTTGTGAATCAAATCCATCATAAAATGAAAATTCTTTTCACCTATTTTGTCCATACATATCAATTGTTTCAATTTCTTCAATGCTGGTCTGTGTCCCGCTATCATATCCGCAAAGTTTTCCGAAAAAATGATAGCTTCGGAATCCGATTCATGGATGATATTGAGTATTTCATTTTCAGTAAGATTCTTATCAATAGGGACAACAACATAATTAAAACACATACATGTTAGGTATGCCAACGCCCATTGGACACGGTTCTCACCTATAACGGCAATATGTGCTCTTTCACCCAAACCGAGGTCTCTTAATGCAACACCGAATTTCAATATATTCTCCAAGAGGTTTGTAAAATTTAGTTTTTGAAGAGGTGTTGCATTTAAATCTTCCAGTGCAATTTTGTCACCGTATTCACGAGCAGAGTGGATTATCATCTCCTGGACAGATGCAATCTTCGGGACGTCATAAAGTTTTAATTCATTTTTCATTTTTCAATTCAATTTTGTTTGTTATTAATTTCCATTTAAAATAAGCAGTTTTATTTTTAAATACATCGGGTATGTTTAATCTTCAAAGACTTATCAATAAAAAAGCCATATCTAACTGATATGGCTTTTCCATAATAAATCCATTTAAACTCTACTTTTTAGCTAGTTCGAAGAGATATGATTTGAGGATTTTATAAAATTTTTCAATATCAGTAATGTTGACCTTCTCGGTTGGTGAATGTGCACCTTGAATTGTCGGTCCGAAAGAAATCATATCAAGACCGGGATACTTTGCGCCAAGTAATCCCGTTTCCAATCCAGCATGAATGGCTTTAACTTCAGGTTCATTCCCGAACATTTCCGAATATATTTTCTTACCTAATTTCAACAACTCCGACTGCATGTCCGGTCGCCAACCAGGATAACCCATCGTGGTATTTACATCCGCACCCGCTAATTCAAAAATAGCTGTAACGCTGTCGGAAGTATTTATTTTAGCACTTTCGATCGAACTTCTTTGACTAGTGCCGATTTGAATTTTCTCACCTTTCATTGAAATTGTTGCCAGGTTAGTAGATGTCTCTATTAATCCCGGAATATCCGCACTCATTGAAATAACACCATGAGGAAGAGCTAGCGCAGTATCTATAATTTTTTTTGTAAGGGACTTTGTGAATACTTTTTTAATTCCGGTCTTTTTTCTCTCAAATTTTATGGTGAGGTTTCCATCGGTTGTCTTATACTCCAATAATGAATCCTCAAGAAAATCTTTAATTATCTCTTTGGCTTTTTCCTCATCAGCAGGTTTTAACCAAATAATTACCTTAGCTTCCCGCGGGATAGAATTCCTTAAAGTGCCTCCAGTAATTGATGAAATTGAAAAATTTAATTCCCACATTCTCTTTAATAAACGAGTCAATAATTTAATTGCATTAGCTCTACCTTGATGAATATCCAATCCGGAATGGCCACCTTTCAGTCCGGTTACTATTAATTCAAAAGGAACTAATCCTTTTTTCACATCAGTTTTTTGTACCTTAAAAATTCCGTTCGTATCTTTACCTCCTGCGCACCCAACATAAAAAACACCATCTTCTTCAGAATCCATATTTAACAAATACTTACCTGTTATAAATCCCGATTCCAAAGCGTTCACACCTGTTAATCCGGTTTCTTCATCTACCGTGCATAGAAGCTCAAGTGGTCCATGCACAATTTCATTATCCAACGCAACAGCCATTG
>CAZKNM010000092.1:0-9014 GCA_964554135.1 uncultured Melioribacteraceae bacterium | reverse complement strand
CTATTCCGTTATCGGCGCCAAGTGTCGTTCCGTCAGCACGCATCCAATCGCCGTCGCGCACCAATGTGATAAGATCATTTTCAAAATCGTGCTGCTTATCATTATTCTTCTCACATACCATATCAACATGCCCTTGTAACACTACAGTCGGAGAATTCTCATAGCCTGGAGTAGTCGATACTCTGATGACGATATTACCTGTTTTATCCTCCTCGAAAGTGAAATTATTTTGCAGTGCAAAACTTCTTATATACTCACGTACCTTCATCTCTTTTTTCGAAGGCCTTGGGATTTGAGAGATTTCATAAAACTTTTCCCATAACAATACGGGTTCTAGTCCTTCAATTGCCTGCCTTGACATTTTGCTTCTCCGTTTATTGTTAAAAATCAGTTATGTCGGATTAAGATTATATCTCCATCATTAACAATATATTCTTTACCTTCCAAATGCCAAACACCGGCTTCTTTACATTTAGCAAACGAACCATGTTTTATGAAATCGTCAAAATGAACCACTTCAGCTCTTATGAATCTATTGTAAAAATCAGTATGAATAACACGTGCTGCTTCATGTACATTACTATTTTTTCTGAGTGTCCAAGCGCGGCATTCATTATCATTATAAGTAAAAAAGGAAAGTAATCCCAATACATCATACAATGTTCTTAAAATTTTACTCTGAGCCGATTCTTTTATCCCGTAATCATCCATGAAGGATTTTCGATCATTCTCATCAAGCTGGGAAAGTTCATGTTCTATCTTAGCGAAAAACGGAATCACTTGAACATCTCCGAATTTAATTTCATTTTTTATTTTAGCAATAATTTCATCAACCTTGCTTATAGAATCCTCGTCAAAATTAACAGCAACAACCAACGGTTTGAGTGTAAATATTTGGTACCCCGCCAACATCTTCTTTTCGTTTTCCTCTAAATGTAATAAGCGCAAAGGTTCTTCTTTTTCAAGGTGCGTAAGGCACTTTTCAATTACTGGCAATTCTTTTTTCAAACTTTCATCGGTGCTTCGCATTATATCTTTTCTAAGTTTCTCCAGCCTGTCTTCAAAAAAGCCTAAATCATAAAGCTGAAACTCTGTATTTAAGAAATTAATATCACGAATAGGATCTATGTCACTTAAAGGGTGTGGAACTGTATCATCACGAAATTGTCTGATTACATAAAAGAGTGCATCGTTATCTTGAACATTCTTCAAGAAAGAAGGACTCATTTTAACTTTTCCATCATCGGACATCCGTAATCCCGGAAAGTCAAATACCTCAATAGTTGCATTTACTTTTTTAGGAGGTTTCAGGATATCCGTTAGTTTATCCAATCTCTCATCGGGAATTTTTACAACTTCAATATTTGCTTCATCTTTACCGGATTGAATAGATTCTGTCTTTGTTACGGCATTTAAAAGTGTAGTCTTTCCCGAATATTGTAAACCGACAAGTCCTATTTGCATGACTTAATTAATTTTGTTCAAATACCCTAATTGGCCGAATAAATATAAAATAATTTTGACGGAAAAAATAACAGTAAAAGGAATAGACTCATTATTTAAGAGAGAATTTGAGTATGAAGCGCAATTTCTTCAAGAATTGATGTTACTTTTAAACATTCTGCAAGTTGCCCTTCAAATACAATTGCCTTCCCTTTGACGTGGACTTCAAATGTAAAAGCTCTTGCCGTTTCATACGAACATTTAATAGCTTTGATTAATTGGTCAATTACCTCATCGAAAGTATGCCAATCGTCATTGTATAAAACTACCCGGCAAAGCAAACCAACCGTAGTCTCTTCATCCGTCTCAGGCTCGATTATTCCTTTAGGCAATTCTTCAACCATTGTAAAAAATGTATTCCCGAATTTAATCGGTTAATAATTTATTAAAATGTAGTGTAAAAATAAATTTTATTTAAATTTCGCTTTGGAATTGGCACGATGTATATTTATATTTTTGAGAAAATTTTGCGGAATTAAAGGAGGAAAAATGAAAATTTTTGTTTGTGTAAGCCACGTCCCGGACACGGCAGCGAAGATAAACATCGGCACCGACGGTAAATCGATCGACCCCAAGGAAGTTACTTTCGTTGTAAATCCGTACGATGAGTATGCAATCGAAGAAGCGTTGAAGACAAAAGAAAAGTTAGGAGGTGAAGTTGTTGTAATATCTGTCGGACCCGATGCAAATAAAGAAACGATCAGAAAAGCATTGGCTATGGGAGTAGACAGCGGTGTTCTGTTAAAAGATGATAATCCGCGCGACTCACTCTCAGTTGCAAAAGCCCTTGCAGAAGAAATAAAATCTCAAGGAGCCGAATTAATATTTTTCGGTAAACAATCGGTTGATTATGATAATTCAATTGTCGGTCAGATAACTGCTGAACTATTGAGTTTTAATTGCATTTCGGTAGCTGTTACATTTAATATCGAAGATAAAAAAATCACAGCAGAACGTGAGATTGAAGGAGGCAGAGAGGTTATTGAAACTACTCTTCCGGCTGTTATTACAGCTCAAAAGGGATTAAACGAACCACGTTATGCCTCGCTCAAAGGCATTATGTCTGCAAAGAAAAAAGTAATTGAAGAAAAACCAGCTATTCAATGCACTAACTTGGTTGAGATTATCAAAATGAAAAGACCTCCTTCAAAACAAGCTGGTAGGATTATTGGCACGGATGCTTCAGCCGTTCCTGAATTAGTTCGTCTTTTAAGAGAAGAAGCAAAAGTAATCTAAGGAGTTATTATGGCAAATAAAATATTAGTATACATCGAACAAAGAAACGGTCAAATTAAAAAAGCATCTTTTGAAGCTGCCAGAGTCGGTTTCGATTTTGCAAACAAACTTGGTTCGGAAGTCGAAGCAATAGTAATCGGAAATGATACCGAAGGCATTGATAAAGTTGGAGGATACGGAGTTAAAAAAGTTATCCATATTAAAAATAAAGATTTAGCAAATTACTCCTCCAGTGCTTACACTGAAATTCTTGTCAGTTATATCAAAGATGTCACAAGCGATATTTTAATTTTTCCAAACACAGCGTTAGGAAAAGACCTTGCACCCCGCTTAGCGGCGAAACTCGATTGCGGTATTGCTACTGACTGTACAGGATTTGAATTCGATGGAGGAGACATAGTAGCCTCACGACCGGTTTATGCTGGCAAAGCGATCATTGATGTAAAAATTAGCAGCCCTAAAAAGATTTTTACGATCCGGCCGAATGTATTTTCACCCGGCAATTCTTCCGATGAAAAGGCTGAAATTACGGTAAAGGAACTTGAGAATCCGAATCTTAGTTCAAAGGTTATAGAATTAAAACAAAGTGAGGGTAAACTTGATGTTGCAGAAGCCGATATCATTGTTTCAGGTGGACGGGGAATGAAAGAAGCAGCTCAATTTAAATTGGTTGAAGATTTGGCAAATGTGCTGAATGCTGCTGTAGGTGCTTCAAGAGCGGTTGTAGATGCCGGTTGGAGACCTCATGCCGAACAAGTTGGGCAAACCGGTAAAACCGTTTCACCAACACTTTATATTGCGCTCGGTATTTCCGGTGCAATCCAGCATCTTGCCGGAATGAGATCATCCAAATATATTGTTGCTATAAATAAAGATAAGGATGCACCGATATTCCAAGCTACAGACTACGGAATAGTTGGCGATATTTTTGAAGTTGTTCCTGCGCTAATAGAAGAAATTAAAAAGGCTAAGTCGAATTAACACTGTGGAAAAAGTACAAGTTGAAATATTAGGATTATCATCCAGCCCCTCAACAGGAGGGGCTTATGCTCTTCTTCTAAAAGAGTCCTTCGGATTGAGAAGACTTCCTATAATTATTGGTGCTTTCGAGGCTCAATCTATTGCACTTGAAATTGAAGGTATCAAACCTCCCCGTCCATTAACACATGATCTGCTAAAAAACCTTACAGATAACTTAGGTGGAACAATAAAAGAGGTAATTATAGATTCGTTAAAGGAAAATACATTTTATGCTAAAATCGTAGTGGAGGTATCTTCTTTGATCAGCGAGATCGATTCCAGACCAAGCGATGCCATTGCTCTGGCAGTAAGATCAGGCGCCCCATTATACGTTAGCGAAGAAGTAATGCGCGCTGCATCTTTTGTTCCTTCAGGAGATGAGACTACTGAGATAGATCAAGACTCACAAGAACAAGAGGAAAATAAAACCGAGAAAACTGTAAATAAAAGTAGTAAAGAGACAAAAATTGCAACACTTCAAGAGCAGTTAAGAGAAGCAATAGAGAAGGAAGATTACGAAAGAGCTGCGACTTTAAGAGATAAAATTAATCAAATGAAAGGATTATCGAACTAAATAATTTTTAATTAAAAACCGATTTCCCTATCTCACATTCCAAACATTTATTCTTTGAGCAATAATTTCTAAATAACTCTATCATTCCTTGAGCATAAATTGTTTTTTTAATCTGTTCCATCATATCAAGATTATCAGCAACATCTCTTACAATTTTATTATCTGATTTTTGATTGTAAAGTCCATATGTTTTAAAAACCTTCTTCGCAAGATCCTTCTTGCCAAAAATTTCAAAGTAGATGGCAAATAGAGGAAGAACAACATTGATAACTATCTCATCAGCTCTAGAAGCTCCGACAAAATATTTAATCGTGGTTTTGGATGTTTGATCAAAAACATAATGATTACTCCAATAACCGTCGGACTTTACAACAAACAACGAGCGTAAGGAATTGATCAAGACATTAAGATTTCTAATCTCCACAAATTTTTTTATTATTATTCCCATCAAATCATTATATAACATTTCACTCAATAACCGGGCACCTGCTGCTAAACGGATTGTCGGAAAATTTTGTGGTCTGAGTTTGAAAAAGTGCCATTGTACTTCATCGAAAGTTTTTCCATCATAACGATCTTTAATTTCCATCCAATATTTGCTCAAATCTGAAATATATTTAACTGTCTCGGAATCCTTTTGAGTTTCAGATTTCTGAATCATCCCGCTAATGTTAAATAATATCGATTCAATTTTATCATTTTTTTTATCTTTAATATCGAGGTTTCTTAATACTTCTATTGTAACCGCCCGCGAGACATTCAGCATTATTCCTTTATTTTTTGAATATCCTAATGCTTCAAAAAGATTTTCATAAAAGAGTTGCTGCCATAAATATTTATCTTTAAAATCCTCATAAGAAAATTTTCTTTTACCGAATTCCGGAGCTAGATCATAATTGATAACGGGTTCCTTAATTTTTAACTCCTGAAGATATCTTAGCTCCTTCAATCTTTGATAGAATTTATTGCATTTTTTCTTGAATCGCTCAATTCCTAAGTTAGAAATAAATTTTTCTTTCGTATTATTATCTATCTCCCCATTTTCAACACAACATCTCAATTGCTGACTTTGCCTCTCCTTATTGCTTTCCGCCTCTTCTCCAATTTCCTCGAGAATTCCTTCACCAATATGATCCGAGAGACAGATTGTAGGGACTTTGCGTCCATCTTTTGTATAAACATACGGTTGGTTGAATTTATTGAAGAGTGATGCGTGGAGTATTACTTTGTTGTATTTTCCATTAATGTTATGACCGTGAGATTTCCAATCCCGATAATCACTATCTATTTCAATATCACCTACATAAGTTAAGTTACCAATCCTAATGCGGGCATTTTTGAAATCAGGTCCTCCGGATTCTACATTTTCTGAACCAGCATCTAAAACAGAAATCCCTTCTCCGGAGATAGTTTTCAATTCCCGCGAGTATTTTTGATTCTTCCAGATATTGTATAATTGACTCTCGAGCACTCTCGGATTACTCCCCATAGGTTAGCTCCAGGTTCTTAAATTCAATTGTGTCTTTATCTATTTAATTTCTCAAGATTTCGTTAGAGCTAACAATACAAGTTACACATTACATGTAAAAAAAAAAGCTATTTCCTACTTGCTTTGCAAATTTCAAAAACTTTTTGATTGTAATCCTCAATTGTTTTATTTACAGAAACTCCAAATTGCGAACTGTTATCGCAATATATTAAAGCCCTACTGATATTTATAATAAAGTGTGATTTTTCACTCCAATTAAAAATAGAAACAACTTCTTCAAGGCTGCCTCCTTGCGCTCCGACGCCGGGTAATAAAACTGTAAGATTATCAAATGTAATAATATTTTCCTTTAATTCGGTAGCATTGGTAGCCCCGAATACAATACCACAATTTCCATATATGTTCCACTGCTTAGCTTTCTGAATAACTTTTTGATAGATGTAATCCCCTTCTTTACACTTTATTTTTTCAAAATCGGAAGCACTTTCGTTCGAGGTAAGAGTAAGAATGAAAATCAACTTATCTTTATATCCCAAAAACGGTTGAACAGAATCATATCCCATATAAGGATTTACCGTCACGGCATCGAATCCGAAATGATCAAATATTGACGAAGCATACATTTGGGATGTATTTCCTATATCCCCACGTTTTGCATCGGCGATCGTGATAACATCTTTTGGTATATATTCAAGTGTTCTTTGAAGATTCTCAATTCCCTCCAGACCATCTTTTTCGTAAAAAGCAAAATTGATTTTATAAGCTGATGTTGCTTTATATGTATTATCAATAATAATCTTATTGAATTCAAATACCGGATTTTTCTTCTTAAGCAGATGAGGTGGAATTTTTTTTATGTCCGTATCCAAACCCACACAAATATGTAGATAATTAGAAGTCTTAGTTCTTAGTTTCTCTAATGCTGTCATAATAATTAATACCTCAAGATGATAGTTAATATTATCGATTACTGAACATAATTGCATTTATGTATGCGATTTTCTATTCCTATAAATATTTGCTACTATACCCAGCAGAGTCATGTTCACTATCATTGAGCTTCCCCCATAACTTAAAAACGGCAACGGCAAACCAATAACAGGTGCTACTCCAACATTCATCCCGATATTAATCATGAAATTACTGAACAAGATTATTAGAACACCAATTATTATCATACTATTGAATCTATTTTTAGAAGAGGAAGCTAAATTCAGCAACCTTAAAAATAAGATAAGAAATAAAACTAAAACAAAAACAGCACCAAGGAAACCAAACTCTTCCCCTACAACACAATAAATAAAATCTGTCCATTGTTCTGGGATAAATCGTAATTGTGTTTGGTTCCCATCCATAAAGCCTTTCCCCCATAATCCGCCGGAACCGATTGCCACTTTTGCCTGCAGAGCATTATAACCCGAACCAAGCGGATCCATTGATGGATTTAGAAATGCTTCAATTCTTTTTTGTTGATGCGGTTTTAATAAATCGAAAGCAAACTCAAAAAAGAATCCAGAAGCTAAATTGATAACGAAGATCGTTACACTAGTGAAAAGATTACGCCTGAAAAAAAATAAAGCTATAATCACAAAGATTAATGAAATAATAAACATATGGGTACCAAACATCGAAGCGAATATGACGATTGAAGGCGACATCACAATAAACAAACCAAATAGACTTATCCCACTCCAAAATATTAGTGTTAAAGTGATCAGTGAAAAAACTAATGCACTCCCCATATCCGGTTCCAATAAAATTAAAAATACTGGAATGAATCCGATTAATAAGGCAATTCCAATATCTTTAATGTTATTAATATTTTCTTTTCTTTCCGTCAGCCAATAGGATAATAAAAGCATGGTTCCGATTTTAGCAAATTCCGAAGGTTGAAATCCCATGGGCCCTATAATTAGCCAACTCTTTGCACCATATATTTTTTTACCGATCAAAAGAACGATGACCAAGAATAAAATTGAGATAATATATGTAAAGACACCGATAAATTTAAAGGTCGGTTCAGGTAAATAATAAGTTATAAAAAAAGCAATCAAGGCAAGTATTACCCAAAAGAGTTGTCTTTCAAAATTGCCACTTGCCGTCGGATGATCGAAAGTTGAACTAAAAACCGCCATCAATCCAATAATTAATAAAAATACAGTCGGTAGAAATAAAATAAAATCAAATTTATCTTGAATTTTATAGCTAACTCTCATTTAAATATTCACCTTGCTTCTGATGCAATCAAACCACTTCTAAAATTTTTATCTAACTTTCGTAAGTATGTAAGAATAATATCCTTTGCAATTGGAGCAGCATGAGTACTTCCAAATCCGACATTTTCAACAACAACGGCAACGGCAATTTTGGGATTTTCAAAAGGAGCGAATCCAATGAACATAGCATGATCTTCACCGAAAGGATTCTGAACCGTTCCCGTTTTACCAGCAATATGCAAACCGGGTATCATAATATTCCTTGCTGAACCTTCACCATTCACAACTTTGAACATCCCTTCTTTTACAATATCAAACGTTTCTTGACTGATCTGCAAATCTATTTTCTTGAGTTCTACAGGAACATACCTATGACTATCACTATAAACTACTGCTTTAATGAAATGCGGTACGGCTGAATGACCGTTATTAGCAATAAGTGCCGTGTATTTTGCTAATTGTAACGGGGTTACACTCAATTCACCCTGACCTATACCCAAACTTAGTAAAAATCCCTCAGTCCACTTCCCTTTGCCGAATATCTCATTGTAATATTTAGTATCCGGTACAATACCTGAAATTTCTTCACCAATATCGATTTCGGTTTGACTCCCGAATCCAAAAACTTTTGCATACTTTGCCCAATTATCGAGTCCAACTTTCAGAATCAAATTATAAAATAGTGTGTTGCATGATTTTTCAATTCCTCTGATCAGACCGACATGTCCATGTGAACCGAGACAATGAAAGAAACGGTTACCGAATTGAATACCACCTGAACAATTAACATAATATGTCGGTGAGACCGCTTTTTCTTCAAGAGCAGCGATAATTGAAATCAATTTAAATGTTGATCCCGGAGAATATATCGACATTGTTGCTCGGTTAAATAGAGGTTTCTCATCATCACTGTTCAACTTTCCCCAAGCTACTTGCGAAGTCACAGTCGTAAAATCATTAAGATCATACTCCGGTG
>CAZKNM010000091.1:0-11561 GCA_964554135.1 uncultured Melioribacteraceae bacterium | reverse complement strand
AATCCACTTCATAAAAATTCAATATCTGTTCACCGTTTTCTGCAACTCCTTCAAACCGGAAATAGGTTTCCGAATTTCCCCTGCCCGGTATTAGCGATGTAGCCGTTGCATTTTTAATTCCAGGTATTTGAAGAATCTTCTGACGGAATATTTCATAATTATCACTCATATTCTGACCTGAAATTTTAATAACAAGAACCTCATCCTTATTAAATCCTAAATATCGGCTGTTCAAATACCTCAGCTGGTTGAAAATCACCATCGTTATACTGATTAGTATAACGGAAACAACAAACTGAAATATTACCAATGAATTTCTGAAAAATATATTCCCTTTACCCAATCTCAATTTATTTTGAAGAGCATTAATCGGTTGAAAATGTGAAGTATACAACGCCGGATAACTCCCGGCGATAAGTCCGACAAATAAGGTAAGGACTACTAATCCTATAACGACCTGCCAATTCATAAATTGCGTGAGTTCAAGCTGCTTTTCGATTAAGCGGTTGAATGTTGGAAGAAGTAGAACCACTAATCCTATCGCAATCATAAATCCGATTACAGTGAGAAGCATTGACTCACTTAAAAATTGTGCTATTATTTTTTTGCGTTCGGCGCCAAGCACTTTCCGCATTCCGATTTCTTTTAACCTTCCTAATGATCGGGCAGTTGATAAATTCATAAAATTGATACAGGCAATAAGAATGATAAAAAAAGCAATGGCAGCAAATATCATAATGTAAGCAAGATTACCTTTTATAGATTCATCTTCTACAACAGAATGTAAATAAATATCGGTAACAGGCTGAATGAACATATCCAAACTTGCACCGAACATTCGCGCTATCTCACCTGTGTATTTTTCCACCAAAGCATCCAGCTTTTTCTGTACTACGGGAGCTTGAGAGGCATCGGTTAATTCTACATAAGCTTTGTAATTAAATCCCATCCAATTATCGATAAATCTCATATGATCTGGCAGTTGATATAGTGTACTCCACGAACAAAGCATATCGTATTGAATATGTGTATTTGATGGAAGCCGATCGACAATTCCCGTTACCGTATATTCACGATCATTATCGAATTTCATCATCTTACCGATGGGATTTTCACGTCCGAAATATTTAGATGCCAGCTCTTCGGTCAGCACAACAGAAAAAGGAGCATCGAGAACACTTTTAGGATCACCTACGATCATCTCTACAGAGAACATATCGAAAAAAGTCGGTTCTGCATATAAAACATTTTCTTCTTTGAACAACTTCTCTTTGTAAGAAACAATCGCTCCGGTATCATAAAGCCTCACACAATTAATTACTTCGGGAATTTCTTCCAGCATAACTTTGCCGGCAGGACCGATAGTTTGACCAGAGGTTAATTTTCGACCCTGAAAGCTCACGTTTATCCCGACTCGATATTTTCTATCAACATTTTTAATATGACGATCGTATGTCACTTCGTTAAAAACATAAAGAAGAATTAACAATCCCACAGCAAGACCGATTGCCAATCCCGATATGTTTATAAATGAAAAACTCTTATGCTTTTTTAAATTTCTAAAAGCAATCTTGAAATAATTATTAAACATTGTGAACCCCCAGTAAATTTTATTTTTAATGAATTGAGGCAATGAAAAAATGATCTGTCTCCAGCACCAAATTTTTGCATTCAGCATTCCTTTGCTTTCATAAATTTCACGGTACATTTCTTCAATGTCACCGAGTACAGCAAATTCCTCTCCGTACGAAGAAATCATATAAAGAAATACTTCAGATATTTTTCCCGGTTTCCTTTTTTTCATCTTTATATTATTCCGACCAGTTTATCGAATCCGGAACTCCTCCCCATAACTTAGCATGCAAACTGCGAACCGCCTCAAGCGCTTTTTCACCCTCAGGAGTGAGAGAGTAATAGATCTTTCGTCTTCCGCCTCGTTCCGGTGTTGGCTCACCATGAGATTTGTCGATTAGTCCCTTGCGATAAAGTTGATCGAGTGAAAAATACAATGAACCGATTGTATAGTTCTTATCGCTCAACTTGGAAACCTGTTTATTTATTGAAACTCCGTAAGCTTCCTCTTTCAGTTTCCATATTGCGATTAGAAGCATTTCTTCAAGCCTTGTGATGAACTCCATAGAAACCCCGTTTTTAAGTCGTTTTAGTCATTTTGTAGATATTTCTTGTATTCCAATAAATATGTATTGGTTGAGACGTTAATAGAGATAAAAAAGTTACATTACATAGAAAAAATTATGAGTGGTTTGAAATTACCAAGAAGAATATATCAATTCAAGAACATTGGTGTCACTATCATATAGCGACACCAATTATTTTAATAAGTTTTGTATTACTTTTTATAAAGAGCGAGAGAAGAAAGGATAGCAATGCCTTTTTTCCCTTTCCGAAATCTTATCCATATGTAAGTAAAAATAAAGCCGAGGATGATTGCTATTGTTCCAATCAATCCTCCTTCGGGACCAAAAGCGTTTCCAGTCCAAGTTTCAGGTCCGAGTTGCTCAACTTTTATGAATGTAACTACATCAGCTGGAATTTTAAGACCGCTGACGGGAAACCCGAATACATTACCTTGAAAGAAATTCCATGAAATATGAACTCCAATTGGAATTGCGAGTTCACCTGTCATTATATAAGCCAAACCAAAAAATGCACCAACTATTGCAATGTTGATCGTGCTGACCAAAGTCGCATTAGGATTATTAAGATGATAATAACCAAAAAGTGCTGAACTAAAAAGCCAAGCAATAATAATAGCTGCATTAGGGCCTAGCCATTTGAAGTTCAGTCCCTCGGATAAATTTCTCAATAAATATCCGCGGGTGGTAATTTCTTCCTGAATACCGACACTTATAAATACTAACAATACCACAATAAGAGGAACGATAATATTTTGATCTGTGCTGCGATAATGAAATACATCCGTAATTTTTATCCAACCTGCAGCATACTCAATGAAAAAGATTATCGTCATAAGAATGATTCCCAATCCTATCCCGAATAGGAAATCAATCCACCATTCTTTGTTGAAATGAAATCCAAAACTCAAAAACGGTCTTTTATCTAACAGACGGCCGATGAGCCAGACACTAAATAATCCTGAGATAAGACGAATATCGGTAAGTGCGAGAAAAATCCATAAAGGTGAATCGGCATTGAATTTAATATTCGGCACCAAACTGGCAATTAAAACTTGAATACCAATCCCTATCCCCAATGCCAGCGCCAGCTGTATTAATATCCGATAACCGGAGCGAAGACGGGATTGCCCGCTGTTCCAAAAAATACTCTTGATGAATTCCATGGATGTCCCCCTTATTATTCCTACAATTTCACTAGTTTTGAAATATCATATTCAATTTTGACTAATAAATTAATAAAAGGTTTCACATTAGAATGAATAATTTGCACGGTAAAAAGAAAATGCCAAAGATGTAACTTTGGCATTTTGATTATTGTATAAGTCTTTAATTAGATTAACAGCAAACCACAATATACTTTTCAGGCATAGCACCGCAGATGGGACATTTCTCTGTAGGTCTTTTCAACTCAATATGACCGCACACTGGACATAGATAAATTTCGCTTGAATCCAAATCCTTCCCTTTCTCGGCTGCTTCCAATGCCGTCTTATATAATTTGGCATGTACTGCTTCAGCATCGACGGCATATTTAAACATACGTTTTGCTTTATGCCCTTCCGCATCGGCTTTAGCAAGCATAGGCGGGTACATTTCAGTGAATTCATAGGTTTCACCGGCTATTGCGGTTTTCAAATTTTCAGCTGTTGAACCGATACCGTCCAATGCACCGAGATGTCCTTCGGCATGTATCCGTTCTGCCTCGGCGGTTGTTTTGAAAAGTTTGGCAATGTTTGGGAAACCATCCTTCTCCGCTCTCTTTGCGAAAGCACGATACTTTTGATTTGCCTGGCTTTCACCGGCGAAAGCTTCTTTTAAATTATCTTTTGTCTCCGGCATATCACTCTCCCATGATTTTGATTTTTATAAAAGAATATACGAATAATAAAAGGCTGTCTTAATAAGTGAAGAAAATCTTCGACTTAAAAGACAGCCTCTTTCTAAACTAGTTATTGAATTGAGAATTGTGCAACTCTTCTAATGACGGCAAAAACTTATCAATCTTTTCAATTTGTGTCTTGGGATATTCAGCATCGGCTTTAAATCGAAGAGCCGACTCGTATTCCCTTTTGGCTCCTTCATAATCTTTTTTAGTTAGACACTCATCCCCTTTCTTGATAGCTAAGTTGTATTGAATCTCCTTTTCACCGTCTTTCATTACATCTTTCATCTTAATGAAATCACCATATTCCTCAACCATTTTCTTCTTAATCTCTTCCGAATAACCGACACGAGTCAATTTGAAATTATCATCTTTTGCTACGAAGTCGGAATAATGCTGGATTAAATATTCATGCAAACCTTTCCAGGTGTCATATGTATTTTTACCGGCAGAAGCGGAATACTGTGTTAAGAAATCGACTGCTTCACGCGGGGAATTCTTATACAGTGCAACAGCTTTCTTCTCAATTGATTCCTGCTGAGTGATGTAACCACCTTCAAGTTTATTCCGGGTTTCTCTAACTTTATCGATAACCATCGAGTATCTCGGATAAACAAACTGCGACACGGCATTGAACATCCAGAAACCGGAATCCCAATTGAAAACTCTTTCAGAAGCTATACCCTCTCTATAGTTATAAGGTATTTCTGTGATCGAGCAGTACATAGGAGTGTAAACGGTCATATATGTATCATCAAATCCGAACCAGATGATGCCGCCGATTTCTCTCGGCATGAATGATCTCATTTGCGCAACAAATGAAAACGGTGTTTGATAAGTTGAAACCGGTCTCTCATTGAAATATGTTTCATCGTTCACGCTCCAAACCAGAGGTGTTGCCCTGTAAGGCGAATTATACGGTCCCGCAGTAATTCCTTTGCTTATATCGAGCGGAGTACCTTCGTAATGACCGCGCATATACAACATAACATCATGAACGGATAATTTCTCATCCGGTTTGATCCAGAGCGGTATTCTTTCTGTTGTTTCACCTAAAATGTAAGGTAGATGCTTGTCCATGTCTTTGTTTACTTGTCTGAAGAAATTCCAGACTCTGGCATCGCAAAATCTGATTGATCCGAAACTCATCGGGTCGTATGCATCGGCAAAGCTGAAATCTTTATCTTCACCGTAAAAATATCCCTGCTCACGTGCAAATGAAATTACATCGGGTGCATACATACAGTTATCAGGATCGTTCAATGGGAAAGTTGTAATACGTGCCATGTTAGCATGTGCACAAACGTAACCGTCGGGAACTCTTCTTGCAACCCAGACAACTCCTTTGTTTCCTTTTCCTTTGCCGATCCATTCCATTATCCATGCTTCGTTGGCATCTGCAATTGAAAAGGATTCACCGGAACTGTAATACCCATATTCGTTGGCTAAACTTGTCATAACTTTAATAGCTTCGCGTGCGGTTTTCGATCTCTGCAGCGCAATCCACATAAGGTTGTTATAATCCAAAATACCCTCTTCGGCTTCAAGTTCCGATCTGCCGCCATAAGTCGTTTCACCGATTGCAACTTGGTATTCGTTAATATTGCCGACCACGTTATAGGTTACATCTGCCTGTGGAATACTTCCGAGAAAAACTCCTGTGTCCCCATCGTAAATATCGAGCATTGCACCGTTCGGATAAACGGTTGCTCTGAAATGCTGCAGTTCGCCGTATGCGCCGTATGAATCGGCTGAATAAGAAATGATAACCGATCCGTCTTTGGTTGCGCCTTTTGTGATAATGTAATTTGTGCATGCATTGCTTGTACTTATAAAAATTAAACCGAAAAATAAAACCAATGTTGTGAAGAATATTCGCTTCATAAGAGATCCTTTAGTTTTGTTTTACAGAAAATTTGATCTAATTGACGGGCAAGTTATGAAAAAGATAGGAAAATTAGAATACCAAAAGATAAGGTGAATAATTACCTGTATTTTTACACTATAGTCAAAGTTACCAGCAATCTACAGATAATACAAAACAGAAAAGTAATGGCAGACACTACCGCACAAAACGAACATATGCCATATAGCATGATTGTATGGTAATTTTTTAGATGTGTAAAAGATTACTCCCATTGTATAGAAAAATCCACCGAGTGCGAGGAGTATAATTCCGATTAAAGGAATGGCATGATATAATTCTTTTATTGCAACTATACTTAACCAACCCATAATTATATAAACCACTACAGATATCTTCCGGAATTTCGTAATGAAAATAGATTT
Organism: uncultured Melioribacteraceae bacterium; assembly: GCA_964554135.1. Taxonomy (GTDB): domain Bacteria; phylum Bacteroidota; class Ignavibacteria; order Ignavibacteriales; family Melioribacteraceae; genus CAZKNM01. The sequence continues at coordinate 5,231 of CAZKNM010000091.1, read as the reverse complement.
AAAAACTATCCCAGTAATGGCTATACTCCAAACGATACCAAATAAACACCAGCCCAATGTGTCCCTAAGACTAATCAACAAAAAAGGTGTATAAGTACCGGCAATCAATAAAAAGATCGCCGAGTGATCGATGATCTTAAATATTTTCTTCGCCGAAGTATGCGGTATGCTGTGATACAGAGTTGAAGCTAAATATAAAATTATTAGTGAAGCACCAAAGATTGAAAAACCTATGAAATGCCAAATACTCCCCTTCTCAACGGCGAAAACAATTAAAACTACCAATCCAGCTACGCTGAGTATTACACCGAGACCATGAGTGATGCTGTTGGCAATTTCTTCGCCTAATGTGTAGCCTGAAACGGATTGATTTATTGTGATAGTTATCTCCTCAAATGCCCTAGTCTTCCTTCGGCATCTTATAAACCATCGAATTCATATTTAATCCTGCACCGACAGAGGCAAATACCAGAACTTTTCCACCACCTGAAATATGGTTGTTAAGTTTTCCTTTCAGCAGCATGTCGAGCAATGTCGGGACAGTTGCTACGGAACTGTTGCCAAGCCATGAGATTGTCATCGGCATAATTTCATGCGGATCTTTTTTTACTCCATATAAATCGAACAATCGTTTCACAATGGCTTCATCCATCTTAGCATTTGCTTGATGAATAAGAATTTTGTGAATATCATTAATTCCTAGACCGGCTTTGTCGATACTTTCTTTTACTACAAGCGGAACAGTTTTTAAAGCTGCTTCATATAATTTTCGGCCATTCATTTTAAGATAAATATCTGCTTCATTAAGTTTCGGATTATATGATTTATCCATCCATAACAAGTATGCTTCATCAAGAGCATAAGTCCTAGAAGAGTGAGATAAAATCCCGACTGTTTCATTTGTATCAATCGCTTCAAGAATTGTAGCTCCCGCTCCGTCGGAATAGATCATGCTGTCTCGGTCATGCGGATCGGAAATTCTCGACAATGTTTCCGCCCCGATTACCAAAGCTCTTTTTGCATCCCCCGACTTGAGAAAATAATCGGCTTGTATCATCCCCTGCAGCCAACCGGGGCATCCGAACGGAAGATCATAAGCTATACATTTGGGATTCTTGATTTTCAATTTGTGTTTAATTCTTGAGGCAATAGTCGGGACAAAATCGGATTTTCTATTTTCGGTTCGAACATCTCCAAAGTTGTGAGCAACAATTATATAGTCAAGACTTTCCCGATCAATCCGTGACGACTGCAAAGCATCTTTTGCCGCGAAAAATCCAATATCCGACGTGACCAAATCATCCGTAACATACCTTCTTTCCGTAATATCCGTAATCATGCGAAACTTTTCTATTATCTCTTCATTTGGTATTGGATATTTTTTTCCCTCAGGATCATAAAACTCATGGTTGAGAAAATCTTCGTTGCTGACACTTTTTGTGGGGAAATAACTCCCCGTCCCAATTATGACGGAATACATATCTTTTTCCTAAATAAATTTAGAAGTTATGAAGGTTCACTAATAATAAAACTTGTCATATGATCGGAAAAAATTGCATTTAAAATATCCATCATAGGAATAAAAATCAATGATAATAATGTAAAAAAAATGTAAAAATTCGATAATTCAATAGATTTAATAAGTTTATAATGGCTGGGACAATGGCAGCCAGCTAATTTCGTGCATCTAGATCGTCTAAGGTCATACCTTGAATTGAGCACTCACACTCAAACACTTGCAGTTTTCGCCAATCAAGTTTTATATTAACCATTTTTTAATGCACCATTGTTATATTTTCAGCGATCATTAAAAAAATATGAGGGACCAGTCTGAATATCTAACGAACTTCGAGGTTACTAGACCTCGAAGGTTAATAGTTATACAGGTTTTATCCTCCATGCAATAACAAGACCAACAAATGTCCATGCAACAATATCATATATTCCCATAATAACAGCATCGCTAAAAGGATAGTTGCCGATTCCGAAATTGAAAAGATCTTTAAATACAGCAATCAACAAACCAATCATTATGAAAAAGAATACTCTCCGGGCATAACTGGAAATTATTTTGGGGGATGTTGCAGAAAGCATCCAAGCACCAATCATTGGAGCAATGAAAAAAAGTAATAATCCAATTAAGGACTGTTCACCGGCGGCTTCATGACCGACACCACCATACAAAACACTAAAGACCGGCTCTTCATCGGGGAAAAATTCGTTTAACGTTAATTCCGGATTACAAATATATCTCCCGGGTTCTACAATGTTTTGTTTGAGGATTTCATATACCTGGCGTTCATTAGGAATTTGTTTCATTTCAATCCTGCTCTTAAAACCGAAAATTCCATTAATAACAAACGACCAAACAAGCAATACTACTCCACCAAGCAATCCAGCTATGATTACTTTTTTGAACATGACTATCTCCACCAAATAATGTTAGATAAAGTAACTAGTGAAAATTGCACATTACAAAACTACTTCTCGGCGTTTTCAAGCATTACTCTGATCACATCATAACTTACAGCACCGAAAATTTCTTCAATACTTTTTGTGTAGACTGTGTTATGGCTAATCAATGCATCTTTAATAAAGAAGACATTATAATCGTAATTCTGGGCACCTACATATGTTGCCAATACACACCCAACCGCACTCAAACCGCAAAGGAAAAGAGTGTTGCTGCCTTTTTCTTTTATAATCTTATCAAGATCGGTTTTGTTGAATGCATCACCGTAATTTTTAATAACCTTTGGGTCATCAGGTTTAATATTAACCGTAGTCGGATATTCAAATTCCTCGCTATCAGTTGGTGGACCGTATTGACGATCGGTGTGATAAACTCTGATAATAGGGAATCCGTTTTCACGAAACATCCCGATATACCAATTAATCATTTCCATTGCTCGATCCTTTTCACTCTTATCCATCATCGGGAGATATGCATTCTGGATATCGATAACGAGAAGAGCCGGTTTCATACGATTAGTCTTTTCAGCACTGCTGTCTTGAGAATAAATAAACCCTGAAGTAATAAACAAAGTAAGAAGAATAATGGATAATAATTTTTTCATGACTTTATCCTTAAATAATTAGTTAAAAAATATCTAGTATTTTTTTATGCTTAGGTGTAATTGATCCCTATTACTAATTTCTTGAAAAAATCTATTACTGAAATATGAATCCCATTTCCAGCAGACTATCACTATTCATTAATAATTACTGTCTGCCCCACACCACCTTCCAGAAAATTATTCCCGAATGCCTGTCTAAAACTATTTATTGCCGGAAATCCTGTACAATGTGTAGGCATTACTTTTTGAACTCCATGCTCTTGAAAATGTGTAATCACAGATTGTATTTGTGTATCAGAATAATTGAGCATGTGAAAACCTCCCATTACAAAATAGATATTACCATCAATAAGCTGGTTCGTTTTATTAACCATTCTTGTGACTTCTGGATGAGCACACCCTGTAAGAATAACCAGACCCTGTTTGGATACAATGATCAATGCTTCTTCATCTACATTCATAGGGACAGGCCCTGTAGAATAAATACCGTGTATAATTTCAACCGGGTCATTGATTTCCACAAGCTGAGTGGAGGCACTAACATAATCTTTTATGTCTGATGAAAAACTCTTCAGTAGATAAACAGGGGGTGTAATACCCAGATTCAACAACGATTGTAATCCACCAGTATGATCTGCATGATTATGTGAAATTACAAGAGCATCGATTGTGTGAGAATCGATTCCCAGCTTCGATATATTATCGAGAAGAATTTCACCATCGGTACCGGCATCAAACAAAATTGTATTATCACCGTATTCGATTAGTGCGCTGAATCCCCATTCGGCTGTTAATTGATCGTTAAAAACATAGTTGTCGAATAGAATTGTAATCTTCAAATCCTGCGGATCAGAAATCAGTTCGAACGTTTTGCCCCCTATGTTTGAAGCGCCGTTATCAACAGTTGAACAAGCAGACATCATTAATACGATCAAACCGAAGAGCAGAATTTGAATTCTTTGTACCAGCATGATTCCCCCAAATATTTGCAGTATAATTTATTGAAAAATCGAGATGAAATTAAAGTCAAAAATAGAAGAACAGATATTTAATCCCCCGTTGGCTTTACTCCGCTCCCTTCAATCATCAGCATTACGGTTCTTCGAGGAGCGCGGGTTTTATGCTTAATACCTTTGGGTATCATAAATCCTTGCTGGGGTAGCAGCTCCAAGGAACGATCCTCGAGATCAATAATAAGTTTACCTTCTACAACGTAGAACAATTCGTCTTCTTCATCGTGCTTATGCCAGTGAAATTCTCCTTTTACAATGCCAATTCTTATTACGCAATCATTTACTTTAGACAAAGTTTGATTAAACCATTCTTCTTTACAAGTCTCATGAATTTTTTTAATATCAATCAATTCCAGAGGTTTGAATTTGACGTCGGTATTAATTGAATATCTATGCTTGTTATTCATTTAACATACTCCGTTTTTCTTTCTTCAATTCAATTTCTTACTTACAGTGTATCCTCCCTGCTAATGACTTTATGATTTACCGAAATATTACAAATAACCGATCCAACCACTACCAAACCGCAGCCAATCCATATTAACATGTTACTCTGCAATTCAAGATAAAAGATAGAGAAAATGGTGGACAGTACGGGTGTAAGGTATGATAATGAAGCTACCAAAACAATATCCCCTTTCTTCATTGCTTTATCCCAAAAAAGATAACCGAGAAATGTGGGGAAGATTGACATGTACAAGACTCCCAACAGAGATTGAACATCCCATATACTCGTTTCACTCACAAAGAATCTGACTACCAAAAAACATAATCCTGTCGCTATGAGAAATAAAGGGATTGCTTCGGATTCTCCACCAAAGAGTTTCGAGTAATTGGAATATAATGCCCAAACAACGGCGGCAAGCAATGCACATGTATAAGGAAACCAATCCCCCATTAAATTATTGATAGCTTCTACAAACGAAATATCACCTCCATGCGTTGAAGTAAGGAAAATTCCAGCTGATGCTATAACAATCCCGAGAACCACCCAGTACCGAAATTTGAATTTGAAAAGTATTATTGAAAAAACAATAGTAAGACTTGGCCAAAGGTAGTTGAGCAATCCTATTTCAATTATCTCTTGGTGAGTTTTTGCTAGCCCGACTGCAAGGTTAATAAACACGACCTACAGAAAAAA
>CAZKNM010000090.1:0-12370 GCA_964554135.1 uncultured Melioribacteraceae bacterium | reverse complement strand
ATTTTTTTTATTGATATCGATCCAATAAACCGGATTGCAGATCAAAGATCACAGCTTCGATAGATCCATTACGTGTTGAGTAACCGACGCCCTGCGAACTTGCATCACTGCCGACAATTAATTTGCCGTTAGCGACATCGACAATAGCCCTCTCGTCTTGATACCAGCACCAAAGACCGTTGTCGTTAAATTGTATCAAGTTGCCGTTTACAATATCTTTTGCAGCTTGTGCGAAAACTAAATTACCGAATAAAATGAAAAAAATAATTTTATATAAATACTTACTATAAGAAGGAATGAATATCATGATTAAAGACTCCAGTATTTGTGAATGAGAAAAAAGACATTATCCCCGCATCTTGTATTTCTCTATGGGGAAATTATTTCAGATTATTAACTATTTTTTATTTTTTATCATCAGTAATTTTTGTTACAAACTCCTCCCTGTTATAACGCTGTAATTTAAAACCTGTAACCTTCCCGGAATCATCTTTCTGAAAATGCGCATTAGAATATTCTCCATTCACATAGAAATCGCTTTCGGTTTCTGCTTGAAGTATAATCTTGGAATTATCGGGGAGTAAAACATACAGGTTGTTGTTTTCGACAACAATATTTATTCTAATTTTGCTGCTCAATTCATATGTACCGGTATACTGTTGAAGAATGTTATCGTCTAAATTTAAAGACGGTTTTGAAAATACGAATTGCAGACCGCGTGTGAATCCTTCGGCTTTACTGCCTGAGTGTCCGATCCCCTCAAGAATTCTTGTCCCCATTTCAAATTCATTATAATTTCTATTTTGAAGTTGTTGAGCGAATTTTTCGAAATCAGGCAGATTGCTTTCGAGTCCGCCGACCGCCATATAAAGTTTAGCGGGGAGATCCTTATTCTTCTCAGCATAATTATTTTCGTATTTATATATGATTCCATTGTCCCATCCCAAAGCAGGGCTTGTAAGTACATAGCGGTTAAATAGACCGGTGTGATTTAAAAAAGTATAGAGTGTAAAAAGTCCGCCGAAAGAAGAACCCATGAGAGTTCTGTCTGTTCTTGATGCTTTGTAATTTGATTCAATGAATGGAATTAATTCTTCCTTTATGAATTCAAAAAATTTGGGAGCATTCCCTGAATTTGCGAGTTGTTTAATATTCGTCGGCGTAAAATCTCTAGCTCTGAGATAATCTGCATTCGGATTTGATCCTCCCCATGTAATACCGACAATTATTAATTCCGGCAGAAATCCGTCGTAATATTGCTGGCCGTATATTGCCGATACTAAAGAGAAATCCCATTGAGCGTCGAGCAGATAAACTACGGGGAAAGTCCGGTTCGGATCATCGTAATACCTAGGCAGATTAATATATAGCTTATATTCTTGATCCACAATTGAAGAATAAATTTCTCGAACATGTGTTCCGGGAATATTTACTTCGGGATATGCTCTTTTGTTTTCTTCTTGACCTATTATGTTACTAATGTTAAATATAAAAAAGAGAAGTATAAAAAATTTATTAAATGAAAAAGCTCGTCTAAAATAAAGTGATAAATTCAGAGTAAAGATTTTTATTGATTGCATATTATTTCTCCTATTTTGGACTACCAGAACGTTAAATTTCTTGAATTATATAATTTATTCATCTAATTATTTTTCCTTTCTCCGTTAACGAGTCTCCAAATTCTGAGAGGATTATCATTCTTAAGCTCGTCGGATAATAATTCATCCGGGAAATTTTGATAACATATTGGTCGGGTGAAACGTGTAATAGCTAAAGTTCCTACAGATGTTGAACGGCTGTCTGTTGTTGCCGGATAAGGGCCGCCGTGAACCATTGAATGACAAACTTCAACTCCGGTTGGATAACCGTTTATAATTAATCGTCCGACTTTCCTTTCAAGGATCGCAATTAATTCCTCATAATTTTTAAGATCTTTCTCCGTTGCGTGAATTGTTGCAGTAAGATGACCTCTTAAATTCAGCGCTATATTTATTAATTCGGATTTGTCTTCCGCTGTTACTGTTAAAGTTGACGGCCCGAAAATTTCTTCTTCAAGTTTTTTGTTTGCTAGGAATTTTTTTGCCTTAGTATTTAATAGACAAGCTGTACCCTGTAGACCTTCTCCTATCTTACCTTTTGATAACCGAGTAATTCCGTATTGTTTAACAGCAACTTCTAAATCCTTCACATATGATTTGAAAATATTCTCCGTTAGCATTGTGCCCGGTAGAATCTCACTAAAATTTTTTATGACATCATTTTGAAATCCTATTGCTTCTTCAGATTCTTCAAAAAATACAAGTCCGGGATTGGTACAAAATTGCCCTACTCCAAGAGTAACTGATACTGTTAAATCTCGTGCTATTTCTTCTTTTCTTTCACGCAGTGCTCCCGGTAATATAAAAACGGGATTAGTACTTCCCATTTCGGCATAAACAGGTATCGGTTCCGGTCTACGTGCAGCTTCGTCAAAAATTGCTTTACCTCCGCTGAAAGAACCTGTAAATCCGATAGCTTTTATTAAAGGATGTTTTACAATCGCCATACCAACTTCATTTGAACGGCCGTGAACCATGGAGAAAGCACCATCAGGCATACGTGTTTTTTTTATCGATTCACAAACGGCATTTGCAATTAATTCACAAGTACCGGGGTGAGCAGGATGAGCTTTTACAACTACAGTACAGCCTGCAGCTAATGCGGATGCCGTATCTCCGCCGGCAACCGAAAAAGCTAAAGGGAAATTGCTCGCACCGAATATTCCAACAGGACCCAATGCTCTCTGCATACTTCTTATATCCGGTTTCGGTACGGGCTGGCGATCCGGGTTTGCAGTTTCAATTCTTGCATCAATCCAGGACCCCTCCCTAAGCAATTCCGCAAACATTTTTAACTGGTTTACAGTTCTTCCTCTTTCACCTATTAATCTTGCAGCCGGAAGACCGGTTTCATCACCGCATCTTTGAATCAAATCATCACCTAGTTCAAGAATTTGATTCGCAATTGTTTCAAGAAATAACGCTTTTTCCTTCCCGCTCTTTTTACCATACTCTACAAAAGCGCTTCCAGCTTTGACAATTGCATTTTCAATTTCCTTATTTGTTGCTTCATGAAATCCGGGTAATAATTTTGAATTGTTCGACGGATTTACAGCGTGAATTATTTCTTTTCCCTCCCCTGACAATTCATTACCAATAAAATTTAATCCCGATAACTCCATATCACTCCACCCTGTTAATTAACGTTCCTATTGGTCCAATTGTAATAGAAATTTTATCACCACATTGCAAATTAAAATCGCTTGAAGGCACAATACCCGTACCGGTCATCAATAAACTTCCGAAAGGGAAAGAACATTCCCTGTAGAGATAGGAGACCAATTCTTCGGGTTTTCTTTTCATTTGATTTAATCCAACATCTCCTTCAAACACGTTTTTATTATTTCGATTTATCTCAAGATATATGTTGGTATTGTCCGGTAATGGTTTATCGGTAACATAAATACAGGGACCAAGAGCAGCACAGCCGTCGTAAGTTTTTGCCTGCGGAAGATATAAAGGATTTTCTCCTTCAATACTTCGTGAACTCATATCATTGCCGATCGTGTAACCGATAATTTTTCCGTTGGAAGTTATCATAAGAGTAAGTTCCGGTTCCGGAACGTTCCAAGTCGAGTCTTTTCTAATTCTTACTTTCCCGCCATGACCAACTATACGATGAGCTAAAGCTTTAAAAAATAATTCAGGCCGTTCCGCTTCATACACCCGCGCATAAAAATCCCCTCCCCCGGCTTTTTTAGATTCCGCCTGTCGCCCTACTTTACTTCTCAAATAAGTAACACCACTTGCCCAAAGCTCTTGAGATTGAATAGGCGCTTCAATATCAGTTATCAGCTTTTGCCCTTCCTCTGCCGGATTGTTAGAATTTGTTATTCTGATTAATTTATCAGAGAGATCATCATTGTTTATAAATAAATTCCAATTCTCATCTTTTAACAGATAAAAGTTTTTGTTATTCTCAATGACTACACCATTTTTAACTTTGTATACTTTCATAATTTTTTCTTTATACTACAATTAAATAAAATATATAAATAATCACTGATGCAGATACTCCAAGTATAAACGTGCCCAAACTGTATAACCTATAACCGGATTTTACGTCAATCCCGGAAAGCTGTGTTACAACCCAGAAAAAACTATCGTTTGCATGTGAAAAAACCATAGATCCTGCACCAATTGCTAAAACAACCATCACCTTTTCAAATTCACCTGTAAAACCCAAAGTGTTCATCATCGGCATCATAATGGAAGCGGTGGTAATTAATGAAACAGTTGACGAACCCTGAGCTGTTTTAATAGCAGCAGCTAATAAAAAAGGGAGCCAGATACTTAGATTAACATCGGATAAGGTTGCACCAATAATATCGGCAATACCTGAATTTTGTAATACTTTTCCGAAAATACCTCCGGCTCCGGTAATTAATATAATTGACGCAGAATCACTTAGGGCTTTTCCTACCCAGCCGGAAGTTGAAATCATATCCTTGCTTAGTTTTTTCGGCAATATGAAGGATAAAAACATTCCGATAAGAAGAGCTATGACAGGTTCACCTATAAAAGAGATGAACTTTACTATATCTTCATTAATAATACTGCCGAAAGATGTTATAACGGATTTCAAAATGATTAGTAAAATCGGAATGATAATAGGTAATGAAGATTTTAGGGCTCCGGGCGCTTCCCTCAATTTATCCTCTATTTGTGTGCTGCTTATATCAGGATTAGGATCAATATATGTTTTGGATGCATATTTCAAAGCAAAAGTCAAACCGAAAATTAAAGCAAGCGCACTTACCAATAGTCCCCATAAAATAACTAAGCCGATATCGGCATTTAAAATACCTGCTGCAGCAATGGGTCCCGGTGTTGGAGGTACGAGTGTATGTGTTGCCATAAGCCCCAGGCTCAAAGCAACCGCAGTTGTAGCTAATGAAATGTTTGCTTTTTTAGATAAACTTTTATTCAGAGGAGAAAGAAGTATGAAGCCGCTGTCTGCAAAAACCGGAATGGAAACAAAGTAACCGACAATTCCCATAGCTAACGGAACACGGTTTTTCCCAATAACATTTAATACTTTTTCTGCAATAGCATAAGCTGCACCCGAGTTTTCTAAAAAGGCACCGATTATTACACCAAGAATAATTATTAATCCAATCTTACCTAATGTAGTACCAAATCCATCATTAATTGATATCACTATATTCTCTAAAGACATGCCTGCAAATATTCCGTATACTATAGCAACCAGCAGAAGCGCGATAAAAGGATGAACTTTCAACTTTGCGGTTAAATAAATTATTATAACTACACTTAATAGAAGATATATAACAACCATCCTTTCTCCTGTAATTTATACGTAGTAAAAACTGATATTAATGCAAATCTCCTTTTACTTCTGCCCCCGATTTTCCGATTAAAATATCCAAATCGGCTCCTTTATCGGCCTGCTGTACATGATCAAGATAAATTCGAACATAACCCCTATCCGTATGAGGTTGAGGCGGAATCCATTCTTTTCTTCTTCTCTTTAATTCTTCTTCAGGCACATCCAGATGCAATCTATGGTTTTCAACGTCAAGTTCAATCATATCGCCTTCTTTCACCAAAGCAAGAGTACCGCCGATTGATGACTCAGGTGAAATATGAAGGACAACAGTACCGTATGCGGTTCCGCTCATTCTGCCGTCGGAGATACGAACCATATCTTTCACACCTTTTTTAATTAATTTCTCAGGAAGATCTACATTCCCAACTTCCGGCATACCGGGGTATCCTTTAGGTCCTACACCTTTGAGGACAATTACACATGATTCATCAATATCCAGGTCAGGATCATCAATTCTATTATGATAGTCATCCATACTTTCAAACACAACCGCACGACCACGGTGTTTCATCAGTTTTGGTGTTGCTGCCGACGGTTTAATTACAGCGCCATTCTCACATAAATTTCCTTTGAGCACTGTGATTCCTGCTTCCTCTTTAAAAGGTTTATTGATTTCCGCAATCACTTCTCTGTTATAACATATTGCATTTTCATAATTCTCTTTAGGCATTTTACCGTTGGCAGTAACTATATCATTATGTAATCTTTCTCCAAGCTCCTTAATAACAACAGGTAATCCTCCGGCATAAAAGAAATCTTCCATTAAATATTTACCGGATGGCATCAGGTTTACAAGCAAAGGAATTTTACTGCCAAGTTTATCAAAATCTTCTAGGCATAAATCAACTCCAATACGACCTGCAATAGCCTGTAAGTGAATTATCAGGTTGGTTGATCCTCCAACTGCTGCATTTACAATAATTGCATTCTCAAATGCTTTTCGTGTAAGAATCTTTGATAACTTTAAATCCTCTTTTACCATTTCGACAATTCTTCGACCGGACAATTGAGCCATTACTTTTTTTCTTGAATCGACTGCAGGTATGGAGGATATACCGGGTAATGTTAATCCGAGTGCTTCAACCATTGAAGCCATTGATGAGGCTGTTCCCATAGTATTGCAATGTCCGCTGCTTCTTGCAGCACATATTTCCGCTTCAAGCATATCTTCTACGGAAAAATTTTCTGTTTTTTGTCTCTCCTTAATCATCCAATTGAATGAACCTGAGCCGATCAATTCACCTTTGAACCTGCCGCTTAACATTGGTCCGCCTGGAACAACTATGGTAGGTAAATCAACACTGCATGCACCCATTAAAGTTGACGGGGTTGTTTTATCGCATCCCGTTAAAAGTACTACTCCGTCAAGAGGATTTGCTCTAATTGATTCTTCAACATCCATACTTGCAAGGTTACGGAACAACATTGTAGTTGGACGCATAATTGTTTCGCCTAAAGACATTACAGGGAATTCAAGCGGAAATCCTCCCGCTTCCGCAACACCTCGTTTTACAATTTCCGCAAAATCTCTTAAGTGTCCGTTGCAGGGTGTCAATTCCGACCATGTATTGCATATACCTATAACCGGTCGACCCCGGAAATAATCATCCGGGTAGCCCTGATTCCTTAACCATGAACGATGAACAAAACCCATCTTATCCAAACCACCGAACCATTCACGGCTTCTTAATTTTATTTCTTTCATATGTATCTCGTTTTATTCTTTTTTTAATAACTCGTTAACGGCATTAACTAAAAAGATGTAACTTGAACCAAGACTAATAACGTATTCATTTTCTCCCCATATGAACGGCCAGTCTTCTTTGTTTTCAGGGAAATCAGGTTTCAATATTAACATGCCCGGGACAATACCTCCGGCAATGAAAGAAAAATCGGCCCTGTTGTTACCATACGCAACTTTTTTAGAAACAGTACCAACACCTGAAACCAACGAAATGTTTGATCCGGGGTGACAACCATAGATATAATTCAAACCTCTATAGACGTATTCGGGATCAATGATTTCCGGGAAAACTTTGTGAAGAATGTAATTTGTTAATGCTGAACCGATAACCGTTCCGCCTCCTGCCCATCCGCGCTCGGTAATAATTACACCGAAGGGATTTTGTTTATAAATCCTATCAAGATTTTCTTTATATGTCTTTACCATGTCCTTTAATTTTTCCGCATAAGTTTCATCCATAAACGGCATAGCGCGTACTGCTAAAGCGGCATAAAACATAAATCCGCCTTCAATCACAGGGAGTAATTCTCTAATTCTTTTAGAATACTTTTTTTCTTGAGTGGAGATTAAAAGTTCAACCGCGGCGTTTAATTCCTCAGCTTCCGGCTGCCCGCCGGTAGTATTTCCAAAGCGAAATATATTAGGTTCGTGAGAATGTTCTTCATCCCATACTTTTATTGCGGTCACTATACACTCGTCTGCCAGTTCATCGTTGTAACCGCGCAGTGCGCGGCTAGCAGCGGCAAGTGCAGCGATGGAGCCGTAATTTAAAGGTGTCGATTTAGTCGTGAAAGCCCATCTATCATCAAATGTACCGCTTGTAAATCCGTCCGATTCAAGACTATCTAAGTTGGAATTGTAAATCAAATTATCTGTCATTGATACAGCGTCGCCGAGGTGTGTATATTGAGAAAGATCAGGGACAATAATTCCATTAATTGCATGACCAACTGCCCGGTGCTGGGCAATCAACTGAAGAGTACCGTGCTCAATCTGTTGAAGTAAATCGGGTATACCATCCGGATGATGAATATCGACATAACGGTTTCTCTGATTTATAGTTGTTTCATCTCTTTTTAAACCGAAGTTCTCCCAGACTTGCACAAGATTTAATAAAACATAATATTGAGTTTGAGTACGAATGTCATAATCACCCGCATCGAACCAACCGCCGATATTCAAACCGGGAATATGCTCTCCAGGCTGATAAGGAGTATCAGTTGTGGGACCCTGAGCATACAAATCAAAATGTTTATGATTAATAGGTGCCTGCAATGCATCATCAAGATGAGCCGCACCATGCCAAACTCTGTAAGCTTCGTTTACAAACATGTGATCCATTTGTACTGGGAAGAAAACGTCGAGAGTTGGGTGCCATGCCTCTTCATATACATTTTCGGCTATACTAAAAGATTTTGTTAAAATAGAATCGTACTCAATTACATATACACCGGTTTCTTTCACCGGAGTAAAATCAAAAGTAGAATAATCATAGCGAAGATAATTTCCCCATTTCTTTATTTCCGCTTTGTGTTTTTCTATAAATCTCCCCTCTTCTGTTACCTTTAATAATCTTGCGGTTGAATTCCGCGTATCATTTTTATCGAATTCTATTACTGCAACTTTTTTTTGTTTGGGATGATACCCAACCTGAGAATAAGCAATCATGGGTGTACGAATCCAATTTGGAATTGTGCTTACCGAGACAAACCATTCAATCACTTTCCCTGTACTCCCGGGGGGTATTAATGTCCGTACAACGAACCATCCATTCTGTGCTTTATTGCGTCCATCAAACAATAAAAGACTCGCTTCTTCAGTTTTAATCACCACTCTTCTTTCGGGATCTTCGGGGGCAAGTACGAGTGTTTTACCCATTGCAATTGGTTTCGGTTCAACAATACCGGAATTAGTAATCGTCATTGGCCCAGTCGGGTAGAGCGGGAAATATAGCGGCAAATTGTCCATTAAAAATGATTTTTCAAAATAAGCCGATGGAAGAAATTCTAAATTCAGTCCGGCTTTACCTTCAAGCTCTTTTGGGAGCGGATAATCGATATTAACACTCAATAAAAATCCGTTCTCGCGGCCTGTAACTTTAACAACATATTCAAAATTATATTTCGGGTAAGATAAGTATACCTCAATACAGTTTTCATCTTTATTAATTTTACGTTCAATAAACTTGGGAATCGGATCCCATTGTTCGGGAGTGGAATTAAGTCTAACATCGCCGTTAGTTGCCGTTCTTACTCCATGGTGAATTATTTCAACACTACTGATTTTCGCGTCGCTGAAATTACCATCGTACCAATTACTGAATACAAAAACATTTAGTCCACGTGTTTCAAAATAATCCAGATCATTTATTTTTAATTTTGTGTCTAAACTTTGAGCAAAAGCGATCCCGACAGATAAATAATTTACTATCGCAAAAAAGAAAATCAATTCCGATTTCGTTTTATTAATAAAAAACTTATTTATTATCATTGATTCATATATTTTGATTTAAAAAAGAATCCTAAGTCCCAATTCCGTACCAATCAGGCAGCAATGGATTATAGATAATAAATCCATTAAATGTAACATGATATTAATCCGATCTTCCCATCTTCGAGGCTTTTTCGCGAATCGCCGGGATTGATTGATCCATAATAAATTTCACGTCTTCATATCTAAAACATCGATCCTCAAATTTTCTTGTTTCGAGAGCACTCATGAACCTCTTTTCAAATTCATCAAGATATGATCCGTATAAGTGATAACTATCTGCCTGATGAACATATCGACCTAATCTAATTTCTTTCCCAGAATATTTCGAAATCATCTCTGCGATTTTTAACTGAAGTTGAGTTAAAGCAAACATATTCATAAAAGCCGCTTTATAAGCATCATTTGAACGAAATCTGACATTGGTATTCAAGATCCAATTGTTTTCAGAATCCTGCAATATTCTACACCAAATACTTTGCAAACATGCAGGATCGGCACAAAAATTATCATCCCATACTTTCCATGTTATTGCTTGCGCTCGACGGGTATATGGTGTTGCCGCTAATTTTTGCGATAACAATTCAATCTGGTTGTATATTTCTTTTACATTTGGGATGGAATAATCAAACAATCTTTGGTGATAGGTATATTCCCATCTTGTATCTTTCTTATCATCGGCAGAATTTCTTATTAAATGATCTTTAATTCCTTCGATAACTTCCAAAACATACTCTTGAAGATTTTCCAGACCGCCCGGCATGTCTTGATGAATCATAGGCTCTTCTAAAGGATTTTTGACGGTAATTATCATTGTGCAATCTTTACTTGGCGGATCCTCTTGCTTGTCATATTCAGTTTTGATGTCGCACCCATCCTTATAAAGACTGATTAAAGATTTTTCCCAAGCTTCGGCTAAACCATTTCCCTCAACAAAAAGTACTGGAATGTTTCCATTCATTTCGATTTAACTCCTCATTAATTTTTATTAATGTGCTTATGCTAGCTTGCAATTATTAACAGTTTTAGCGAAAGCATTTATATTTTCACTTTTCACTCCCGGGGGCATGCCTCCACCACAGGACATTATAACATGTGATCTGTTTTCCAATGAGTTTATCAGTTCAACGGTCGCTACTTTAACATCTTCCTCACTTCCTTGAGCCAAAACATCTCTCGGTGGGATATTCCCAAGCATAGTAACTTTACCGGCCGTCAATTTTTTCAGTTCGTTTAAAGTGATATCAAATCCCATGTTAAAAAAATTAACACCCATTTCGGGAAGAAACGGCGCTGATACTTTACACGGTGCGTCGTTGTGCAAAAATTTTACCGAAACATTTGCATTGTACAACTTTTTAAAGTACGGAAGAGCAAACATTTTAAATTCTTCCTCCCCTAAAAAACCTATGATATCATCCAACAATAATATCCCGTCAATTGAAGAGAATGTTTCCATCTGAAGATGAATCCAGTCTTTAAGAAAATCGGTAATCTTTCTAATTAATAATTCGGCTTTCTCCGGCTGCATCATCATGGTTGATAATAATTCAGTCGTTCCCATTATGTAACTTGCAATGTTCAATGGTCCTCGTGCAACGGTAAATCTTATTTTGTGTCCGGCTTTTTCTATTTTCGGCTGTGCCAGTTTCATCCGGTTTAAAACAAACGGCAGGAGACCATCGGTTTTAGGATTAGGTGAAGGTAGAGAATCGATATCATCAGGAGATTTTATGATTTTAACGGCATGCGGAAATTGATTTAACGGAAAAATACAGCGGGCACCAAACGCTGACGGTTCGGTGCACATACCGAATTCGGACCAGAAGCCGGGTAAGAACATAACATCGGGAAATTCATTTATAGCTTTTAAATTTGAGTCAAGCCATAATTCATCGTTTGAATAATAATCGAGAATAGAAATACCGTACCAGTTGGGCAGCCATGGACTATCAATTATAAAACCCACCGGTAAAGGATTAATATTTTCTCCATTAATTACTTTTTTTAGAAGTTCCCATTGTTGGTCGGTCATTTTTATATTCCTCGAATTTTAATATCCACTCCCGTAAGGATAATTTTATTTATTAATTTTTTCTTTACCTATACGGATTTGTCGATATGTACAATCTTTCATACCACAAGTATTGCACAAATAATCTTGCATTTTTACTTTTTCACCGATACCGATTATTCCGCTAATCGATTTTATCGGAGTCATCATAGCAGAAGCATTCAAAGTTATGCCGCAGAATTTATCGGGCAATAATGAAAACAGTTTGTGTTGTTCCGAAACATTCCAGTTGCAGTAACCGGGACTATACCTGTTTGTAAAATTCATTCCTTCTGAAATTGTTACTTGTCCTATATGTTCATGGATTAAATCAGCGACATTTTCAACAATTACCGATGCGGCAGTATCAATAAAATAACTTTTAACAACATCTCCATTATCTAAGGTTTGCTTTGACCATTCTTCCATTCCCGGTCCGATTGTACAGACAAATATGTTCCCTTTGTAAGCATTCTTTAATTGATTGGTAATTATCTTATCCAAATTAAAAAAGCGATCTTCGATAAACAATCCGTTGTTTAAGTCTTTGGATTTTCGAACACTAACAACTTTATAACCTGCTCTAACTTCACAATAATCATTAAGACAGGATAAAATTTCATCAAGAATAAAAC
>CAZKNM010000089.1:11852-12671 GCA_964554135.1 uncultured Melioribacteraceae bacterium | reverse complement strand
TTCTTGCCTACTCTACGGTAAGCCAGTTAGGCTATATGATTATGTCAGTAGGAATAGGCGCTTATGCTTTTGCATTTTTCCATCTAGTTACTCATGCAATGTTCAAAGCTTGTTTGTTTTTAGGATCGGGTTCAGTTATTCATGCGATGCATCATGAACAAGACATTCGCAATATGGGAGGCTTAAGAAAGAAACTTCCGTTAACATACTGGACATTTGTTATCGCATCATTGGCATTATCCGGAATCCCCTTCACATCAGGATTCTTAAGCAAAGATGGAATACTCGCCAGCTCACTTGCATTCAGTCAGTTGACCGGTCATTGGCTAATTCCGTTGTTTGGTTTCGCGGTTGCAATGATGACTGCTTTCTACATGTTCAGACTAATCATTCTAACATTCCACGGTGAACCGAAGAGCAAAGAAAAATTTGATCATGCGCATGAATCTCCCTTTGTTATGGTTATGCCACTGGTTGTTCTAAGTGCATTGTCATTGTTTATTTGGTTCACTCCTAATCCTTTCTCTCCGGATGCCGGGTGGTTTATGGGATCTTGGGTAAAAACACCTGCTACGGTTGTGCCTCAAGAAGTTAGATTTGATTTTATGAAAACAGATGTATCAGGCGCTATAGGTACGGAAATTATTCATTCCGAAGCTTATACACATGCAATGCATTGGGCACATTACCGAGCAATGGCATTATCCATCTTCTTAGCAGGATTTGGAATTTTACTCGCATTCATAATTTATCAATGGCGGAAGATCGATCCGGATAAACTCGCAGATAGACTGAAATCACTTTATAAATTATCTCTTA
>CAZKNM010000089.1:9051-11823 GCA_964554135.1 uncultured Melioribacteraceae bacterium | reverse complement strand
TATCATGCTTCATTTATTGCCGGTACTCTCGGATTTAGTAAAATCCTAGCATGGTTCGATAACAAAATTATTGATGGAATTGTAAACGGATCGGCATGGTTCACAAAAGGATTTTCAAAATTCAGCGGTCTTTTCGATAATTATGTTATAGACGGCTTTGTCAATTTCTCGGCATTCTTCAGCGGTTTCATCGGTTTAACTTTCAGAAGACTGCAAACCGGCAAAGTTCAAACATATATTGTTCTCGTTGTTTTCTCCTTACTAATTCTTTTATTGATTTTTTAATATGAATTATTAACTAAAGGCTAAATAAAAAATGATTGGAATTCCGATACTATCTTTGCTTACGTTTATTCCTGTCTTGGGAATGGTGATAATTTTATTCCTTCCCAATAGACAGGCAATTACGATCAAATATACTGCTCTTTTGGCTACGGGACTTCAGGTAATCCTTGCGGTTATTTTGATGTTGAATTATAATTATTCAGCAGGCGGAATTTTTGAGCAGAGTTCTTTCCAGTTCGTTGAAAAATGGAAATGGATTGAAATAACCGGAATCTCTTGGATCGGTACTATCAAAGTTGATTACTTTATGGGTGTCGACGGTATTAGCGTTCCGATGGTTCTCTTAACTGCAATAATTTCATTCATTGCCACGATTTCATCATGGAATATTCCCAAAGCTATTAAAGGTTACTTTGCACTATTTCTACTTCTCGATACCGGAATGATGGGTGTCTTTGTTGCTTTGGATTTCTTCATGTTCTACATTTTCTGGGAATTGATGCTTCTGCCGATGTACTTCCTGATAGGTATTTGGGGTGGCCCAAGGAAAGAATATGCAGCTATTAAGTTCTTTATCTATACTTTGTTCGGAAGTATTTTCATTCTTCTCGTGATGATCGGTCTTTACTTCAGCGCATATGAAGCTACCGGTGACGGTTCAGGCGTTCATACATTTAATCTTCTGGCGTTGATGAATCCTGCTAACTATTCGGCAGATGGAATTCTATCACCGTTTAATCCAAGCAATTTAAGATTGATAGCATATATAGCTCTCTTTGTAGGCTTTGCAATTAAAATTCCGATGTTCCCCTTCCACACGTGGTTACCCGATGCACACGTTGAAGCTCCGACACCGATAAGCGTAATATTAGCCGGTGTATTGCTGAAGATGGGGACTTACGGCATTCTTAGAATCAGCTATCCTATATTCCCTGAAATAACACGCGACTTAATGTGGTTCATTGCTCTATTCGGAATGATTAACATTGTTTACGGTGCTCTTGTAGCAATGGCACAAAAGGACTTTAAGAAACTCATCGCTTATTCTTCGGTATCCCATATGGGTTATGTGCTGTTAGGTATGGCGTCGCTGACAACGATAGGTGTGAATGGTGCCGTATTCCAAATGTTTAACCATGGAACGATTACGGCTATGCTCTTCTTGATTGTGGGAGTAATTTATGATAGATCGCATACAAGAGGTTTGGACGACTTCGGAGGATTGGCAACTCAAATGCCGGTTTATACGGGATTCGTTACCGTCGCATTCTTTGCCGCTATTGGTTTACCGAGCTTAAGCGGTTTCATTTCCGAAGCTTTAGTTTTCATTGGAGCATTCGGAGTTGAAAGCATAAGAATACTTACGATAGTTTCTACACTTGGCATCCTGCTGGGTGCAGGCTACATGCTTTGGACGTTACAGAGAGTCTACCTCGGTGAATTAAACCAGAAGTGGGCAGGACTTAAGGATCTCGAATTGCGGGAATATATCATGTTCATACCTTTGACAATCATAATTATTTTCTTGGGTATTTATCCCTCGGCAATGTTGGATATTATGAATACATCTGTAAAAACATTAGTCGATTTTGTATCAAACACTTTACCTAGCATTAGTGGATTATAAAATAGAATCTTAAATATGGACTTAACAAATTTATACGAAGCGCTGAAATACATTAAACCGGAAATTGCCGTTTCATCGGCATTATTATTAATTGTTCTATTTGATTTAATCTTTCACAAGAACAAAAAGATAATTCCATTTATTGCACTTGCCGGTATTTTTATTACAGGTTACTATGTAATTGAACAATTTTATATAAGCGGTTCTGTTTTCCATCTCGTTACCGTTGATGCTTTCGGTGCTTTCTTTAAGTTGTTAGTCCTTCTTGCCTCATTCTTTATCGTACTCTTTACTTTTTCATCCGACGAAATAAAACAGTCTATAGATAGATTAGGTGAATATTACACATTAATCTTCGGAATGATCCTCGGTATGTTTTTCATGATCTCTGCATCAAATCTGATTCTTATCTATCTATCGATCGAACTCCTTTCTTTATCATCTTATGTGT
Organism: uncultured Melioribacteraceae bacterium; assembly: GCA_964554135.1. Classification (GTDB taxonomy): domain Bacteria; phylum Bacteroidota; class Ignavibacteria; order Ignavibacteriales; family Melioribacteraceae; genus CAZKNM01. The sequence goes on along the minus strand of CAZKNM010000089.1, from coordinate 9,460 downwards.
TGGCAGGTTTTACAAAACTTAGAGACCGCAACAGCGAGGCTGCATTAAAATATTTGATTTACGGAGCAGTTTCATCCGGATTAATGTTGTTTGGTATTTCACTTGTCTACGGATTGACAGGTAAAACAAATATTTATGAAATAAGCAATTTCCTTATCAACTCACAAGTTAACGTTGTAACATTTTCATTTGCCCTCATTCTCATTTTTGCCGGTTTCGGTTATAAAATCTCAACCGCCCCCTTCCATTTCTGGACACCTGACGTATACGAAGGAGCACCAATTACTATCACAGCTTACCTAACCAATCATAATACTAATAACAAATTAAGTATTTTAATTACTATTTCGGCTTACCAAACAAGTATAATACTAATAATAATTATTACCTTGCTAAAACAAGTATAATA
>CAZKNM010000089.1:0-9041 GCA_964554135.1 uncultured Melioribacteraceae bacterium | reverse complement strand
AAAGCCGCTGGGTTTGCACTGCTAGCACGGTTTATTGCGTCTACCTTCGTTCTTGATGTCGACATGAGCGGTTACTGGAATCTTGTAAAAGTCTTTGATTGGAAATCTCTGTTTATATTGATTTCAATTCTTACGATGACGCTCGGAAACTTCTCGGCGCTTTGGCAGGACAATTTGAAAAGAATGCTCGCTTATTCAAGTATAGCACATGCCGGTTATATCATGCTTGGTTTGGTTGTACTTTCAAACCAAGGTCTTATGGCCATCTTGATATATTTTGTTTTTTATTTACTAATGAACCTCGGCGCTTTCTATATTGTAATGCTGATCGCAAATAAAACAGGTTCCGAAAATATTGATGACTACACAGGGCTCGGTTATACCGCTCCATTCTACGGTGTTGCTCTTTCAATATTTTTGATTTCTTTAACCGGTCTGCCGCCGACTGCAGGTTTCATCGGCAAGCTATATATTTTTATTGCACTTGTTGATGCAAAGATGATTGCCGTAGCAGTTATTGCACTTCTAAATACGGTTGTCTCTCTTTATTACTATGTTCGGGTTCTCAAACATATGTATTTAACTGAACCTGTTACGGAACCAGCTACTGTAAAAGCTTCTATCCCAAATTTGATTGTGGTACTGATGCTTTTAATCCCGATACTGGTATTCGGAGTTTATTTCACGCCGGTTGTAGATTTGGCGAAAAATTGTATATCAATTCTAGGATTGTAAAAAGATAAACAAAAAAATTTCCTTCACTCTTCGATGCTTCAAGAATATCGAAGGTTCTCACCTATTGTAACAATACAGCTAACTTTTGTATAACCTCGTTCAGTATTTCATGTGGGAGTTTATCAATGAATTCCACTTCTCTTATTTCACAATCCATGCTTTTCACTTGATCTGCTAATATAACACCGGAAATTTTCACACCGACTGGTATCTCTACTTCAAACGGATATCCTTTAGATTGACTGGTAATTGGGCAGCAAATAATCAAACCTACTTTTTTATTATAATCAATTGGAGATAAGACAACAGCAGGGCGTTTCCCGCTCTGTTCATAACCGGCTTGTGGATTAAAATTCAGCCAGACCAAATCCCCTCTTTGCGGGACATATTGCTTTCCCATTAAAGTAATTCTTTCCCTTGTGCCTGACCGGTATCAATCTCTTTATGAATATTATGCTTGGTTATTTCTTTAAGTAGGTCGCTTAGCTTATACTTCTTGTATTTGACAGGTTTAATAATAAGTCTCTCTTCTTCAATAGTCATTTCAACTTCAGTGTTGTAATCGAGTTTAGCTTCCTTTGCAAAAGATTTTGGAATTCTAATTGCCAGACTGTTACCCCACTTCTGGATTTTGGTCTCCATTTTATCAATCTCCAATGTTTCTACAATGAAGATACATTTTTATGATTTAGATTTCAAATTAAGTTTGAAAGACATCTTGACTTTATTTAGTATCTTACCTAATTTTATATCGGACTATATTAGTCGTATATATGTTAAAGATAGCAAAATCGGTCGAATATGCGCTTCTAGCGCTGAAATATATTTCCGAAAATTCCAATGGCAGAACTGTAAGCACTTCTGAGATTTCGGATAAATTGGATATCCCCTACGAACTGCTGGCGAAGATAATGCAGCATCTCAATAGGAATGAAATGATAATATCACAGCAGGGTACGAAGGGAGGATACACACTAAATCAACTCCCCGAAAACATTTCTTTCAAATCAATATTGGATGCTTTGGACTATAAAATCCAAATGACCGATTGCTTAGTTGACAAGCCCACCAAAGACGATTGTAAACGGGTAGAAAATTGTTTCTTGAGAAATCCAATTTCAAAAATCCAGGACAATGTCGAGAAATTGTTCGCTGAAACAACATTGAAAAATATTATCACTCAATAAGGCAGAGCAAATGAAGAACTTAGAAATATTGAAATCGAACCAGGATATATTCTTCAAATTTATGAAAGCAAAATACCCCCTATTCTATAATTCCAATCTATTTTTCCGAGATATGCTTTACACTATACGAAGTTTCTTTGAGAAAAAGAATAGTTCAATATCCTATTCTTCGGCTGAGAAGCTGGCGACAGAGTTTATAAATTACCTCGTAGAAAAGAGGGATTTAATAAAACTTGATGATAATTCATGGAAAGTGAATTTTTTAATTGAGAAACCTGTTATAGAAAATACAGAAGCTTAACTAAGGATTACTAGAATAATCGGAAACGGTATGAATGAAAAAACAAACACCCAAGCGGAGATTAAGATTACCTCAAAAGCCATCTCCCAAGTGAAGAAAATTATGCAGGAAAATCAGATCCCGAATTCTTATAGCTTGAGAGTAAGTGTAAAAGGCGGCGGATGTAGTGGGTTCACCTACAATCTAGGTTTCGATGAAGAAATTCAAGAGGGGGATACAATAATTGAACAAGAGGATCTGAAAATTCTTATTGATGGAAAAAGTTTATTCTACCTGATGGGTTGTGGACTGGACTTCAGTGACGGACTAAACGGAAAAGGATTTGTGTTCAGTAATCCAAACGCAAAAAAAACTTGCGGATGCGTTGAATCTTTTAATGTTTAATTCATCCAATTAATGAGGAAAGAAACGGACATGGAACGAAGAAAATTTTTATATACATTGAGTCTAATACCGCTTTTAGGCGGTTTAGATAAATTACACGGAATTACAAATAGATTAAATTTTACAATAAAAAATAGGAGTATAAAAACAATGGCTAAGTTCGAATTACCAAAACTTCCTTATGCTTATGATGCGCTGGAACCATATATTGACGCAAGAACAATGGAAATCCATCATAGCAAGCATCATGCAGCATACGTACAAAAGTTCAATGCTGCTTTAGAAGGAACCGATCTTGAGGGAAAATCATACAAAGAAATTTTTGCGGTTGTTTCAAAATATCCCGCAGCAGTCCGCAATAACGGCGGAGGTGCATTCAACCATAATCTGTATTGGACTGTTATGGGTCCAAATAAAGCCGGTGAACCTACAGGGGAATTGGCCGAAGCAATTAAATCGAGTTTCGGTTCATTTGAAAAATTTAAAGAAGAGTTCTCCAATGCAGCCGTAAATAGATTCGGGTCGGGATGGGCATGGCTGATCGTTTCCAACGGGAAATTAGTCGTAACATCATCACCTAACCAAGATAATCCATTGATGGATATTGCAGATGTAAAAGGATCGCCAATATTGACAATCGACATTTGGGAACATGCTTACTATCTCAAATATCAAAACAAAAGACCTGATTATATTTCTGCATTCTGGAATGTGATCAACTGGGATGAAGTAGCCCGTAGGTTCAAAGAAGCGAAATAAAAGAAATGATATTCGAATTAGAATGCCTGGTGTTTCCAGGCATTTTTTTACGATTTTGTTTGAGCCAATTTAGTCCGATTAATCGCTCGTTGTAATGATGCTTCTACACGTGTAAAGTCTAATGATTCGTTATAGAGATTTTTAAGTCTTTCCTCTGCCCTCTTTTTAGATTCTTCTGCTCGTTTAATATCGATTTCATCGGGAGATTCGAAACTTTCGGCTAAAAGTAAAATTTTATTTGATAATACTTCCACTGTACCACCACTTGTGGTAAAATTCATAGTATTCTCTTTCATATCTACAATCCGGATTACACCTATATCGAAAGTTGACATCAATGGTGCGTGATTAAACAATACCTGGAAATTGCCTAACATACCGGGTACGGTAATCGATTTTACTTCACCTTTATACCCTACTTTGGAAGGAGTGATTATTTCAACATAAATTTCTTTCATGTTACTGTTTCATCTTCTTAGCTTTTTCCACGGCTTCTTCAATGGTACCGACATACAAAAATGCTCCTTCAGGTAAACTGTCATGCTTGCCTTCAATGATCTCTTTAAATCCTTTAATTGTATCTTCCAGCTTAACATATTTACCTTCGTAACCTGTAAACTGTTCGGCAACATGGAAAGGTTGACTTAAGAACCTCTCGATTCTACGCGCGCGTCTCACGGTTATTTTATCTTCTTCAGACAACTCATCCATACCGAGAATATTAATAATATCCTGCAAGTCTTTATAACTTTGAAGAATCTCTTTTACTCTCTTCGCCACTTGATAATGTTCGTCTCCAACAATGCCGGCTTGTAAAATTCTTGATGTAGAATCAAGCGGATCAACAGCCGGATAAATTCCCAACTCCGATATTCTTCTGCTCAGCACTGTTGTAGCGTCAAGGTGAGAGAACGTAGTTGCTGGAGCCGGATCCGTTAAGTCATCAGCTGGAACGTAAATTGCTTGCACGGACGTAATCGAACCTTTATGAGTAGAAGTAATTCTTTCCTGCAATTCACCCATTTCTGTAGCAAGATTGGGTTGATAACCTACTGCCGAAGGCATTCTTCCTAACAAAGCACTTACCTCGGAACCAGCCTGCACAAAACGGAAAATGTTGTCAATGAATAATAGTACGTCACGACCCTCTTCATCACGGAAATATTCCGCAATTGTTAATCCCGTCAAACCAACTCTCAATCTTGCACCGGGAGGCTCGTTCATCTGACCAAATACTAATGCTGTTTTACTAAGTACACCCGTTTCTTTCATTTCCAACCACAAGTCATTACCTTCACGAGTTCTTTCACCTACACCGGAGAATACCGAGTAACCGCCATGCTGTTTTGCAATATTATGAATTAATTCTTGAATAATAACCGTCTTACCAACACCAGCACCTCCAAACAAACCGGTCTTTCCTCCCTTTGTATAAGGTTCAAGCAGATCTATTACTTTTATACCTGTCTCAAACATTTCTTGTTTAGTACTAAGGTCTACGAATTTAGGAGAGTGCCGATGAATATTATATCTTTTTTTCGTTTTAATTTCTCCTAAACCATCAATTCCTTCACCAACAATATTTATTAGTCTTCCAAGTGTTTCAGGCCCTACCGGAATTGAAATCGGCTCGCCTGTGTCAACAGCATCCATACCTCTTACTAAACCGTCGGTACTATCCATTGCAACAGTTCTTACTCTGTTTTCACCAAGGTGTTGTTGAACTTCAACTATTAATTCATCTTTTTCACCGTCAATATTTTTTCTAGGTATTTTTATTGCGTTATATATGGAAGGAAGTTGCCCGTCTTCAAAGTCAATGTCCACCACAGGACCAATAACCTGCATTACTTTTCCGATGTTTTTAGCCATTATTTGCCCTTTTTTCTTTGATTTTAAGTTGTAAAACTAATAATTATCTATTTTATATCCAAGAATAGTAAGAATAAAATTATGTAGAATTTGCATTAAAAAACCCATGTTTTAATTAGAAGACATGGGTTTATAAATATATACACTAGCTTACATCTCTCATTATCAAGCCGGAACACTAACCGCTTCTATCATCTCCATACCTTTTTTCATTGCTTCCTCATTAAGAGGAATTAAATGATGATACCGCTCCGGCAATACTTGTTTCAATCCTTCTTTAATATTCTCCAAAGCAATAATCGGTTTCTTTTTCAAAAATGCACCGAGAATAATCATGTTCATCACTTTTGTGTTTTTCATCTTCGCGGCTTCATTGCTGGCATCTATACCGTAAACTTTGATGTCTGTTCTCTTCGGTGGATTGATAATATTTGTACTGTCATAGATTAGCATCCCGCCCGGCTTAACAGCTTTTTCAAATTTATCGAGAGAAGGTTGATTGAGAACAATAACTGTATCAAACTTTGAAATGATCGGCGAACTTACTTTTTTATCACTGATAATTGTAATACAATTAGCAGTGCCACCTCGCATTTCAGGACCATAAGACGGCATCCAGGAAACTTCTTTCTTTTCCATCATACCTGAGTAGCATAAGATCATACCCATAGACAAAACACCCTGTCCGCCGAAACCTGCAATAATTATTTCTTCAGTCATATTATTCCCCCTTCCCGTTTGGAGCTTTTAGATCACCCAATGGATAAAACGGAAGCATATTCTCCTCAAGCCATTTATTAGAATCAACCGGAGTCATCTTCCAGTTAGATGGGCAATTGGAAACAATTTCTATAAAGCAAGTTCCATTATCCAATTTCTGGTATTCAAATGATTTCTTGATAGCTGCTTTGGTTTTACGAACATTACCCGGTTTGTGAACGGACTGCCTGGTAACATAATACGTGCCCGGAAGTTGTGCTACTACGTCAGTGATCTTAAGCGGATTACCCATAACCTTTACATCCCTACCGAAAGGTGAAGTTGTCGATTTCATACCAGGTAAAGTCGTTGGTGCCATCTGACCGCCGGTCATGCCGTAAATTCCGTTGTTGATGAAAATGATAAGTATATTTTCACCGCGGTTGCAAGTGTGAATTGTTTCACCTGTACCGATTGCTGCTAAATCACCGTCGCCTTGATAGGAGAAGACATACTTTTCGGGTAAAACTCTTTTAATACCTGTTGCTACGGCAGATGCTCTTCCGTGAGCCGCTTCACTCATATCGATGTTTAGATAATTGTAAGCCAGCACCGAACATCCGACCGGAGCTACACCAATTACATCACCTTGAATTTCAAGTTCTTCAATTACTTCGGCGAGTATTCTATGTGTTACACCATGACCGCAGCCCGGACAGTAATGCATAGATACATCGTACATTACTTTCCTCGGAGGTTCGTAAACAAGATTCTCATTAATACAAATACCCTCCTTCTTTATCATTTCTGTATAGTGCTTGTCGTCTTTTTTAACCTGCGTTGTCATTTTGTACCTCCAACCAATTTCTTTTCCAATACTTCGAGAATTTCTTCGGGTGTGGGGATAATGCCTCCCATCCTGCCGTAAAACTCAACAGGTACTTTCCCTTCAACCCCTAACATAACATCTTCTACCATCTGACCGGCATTCATTTCCACATCTAAGAATCCCTTAACCTTATCAGCAAGCTTTCTTAACACTTCATATGGAAACGGGAATAATGTTATCGGTCTTAAGATTCCAACTTTAATGCCTTTCTCGCGTGCTAGATCGGCGGTCTTCTGACATATTCTCGATATTAAACCGAATGCTGTTATAACGTATTCGGCATCATCACAGTTTATTGCTTCATATCTTACTTCATTTTTTCGAATCGTATCATATTTCTTTTGCAGTCCGATGTTTATCTGCTCCATCTGCTCGGATTGTAAATAAAGGGATGTAATAACTTTTCCGTCTTTGCCTTTACGTCTTCCGATAGTTGTCCAGCCAAGATCCGAAAAAGTTCTTTCTTCCTGAGGAAATAATTCTACTTTTTCCATCATCTGTCCCAAAGCGCCGTCGGCTAAAATCATAACTGGATTTCTATACTTGAATGCTAGATCAAAGCTAAGTTTTACAAAATCCGCCATTTCTTGAACAGTGTTGGGAGCTAAAACTATCAAATGATAATCACCGTGTCCGCCCCCTTTTACGGCTTGAAAATAATCCCCTTGCCCGGGTTGAATTGTACCTAGGCCCGGACCTCCCCTATTAACATTTACCAGCAGGCATGGGAGTTCGGCACAAGCTATATATGATATTCCTTCCTGCATCAAACTTATTCCTGGACTTGAAGAAGAGGTCATAGCTTTTTTACCCGTGCCAGCAGCACCATAAACCATATTGATCGATGCGATTTCACTTTCTGCCTGCAGTACAACCATTCCCGTCCTATTTGTTGCTTCTCGGCTCAGATATTCCAATATTTCCGATTGAGGAGTAATTGGATAACCGAAATAGGCATCGCATCCGACACGTATCGCTGCTTCTGCCAATGCCTCGTTACCTTTCATTAGTTTGAGTTCTTTCATTCTTCCACCGTTACTGTTATATCTTTTTGAACATTGGTTATTTTTGCTACCGGCTCTTTCTTTCTGCCGGTTTCCCTGTAAACCGTAATTGCACCTTCCGGACAAACAAGCGCACAATTGGTACATCCAGTACATTCGTCATTTATCTTAACAATATAAAGGTAACCCTTTGTGTTTACTTTCTTTGCTTGTTCAAGAGTATCCTGAGGGCATGCTGCGACACATAATTCGCATCCTTTGCATTTCTCGATATTGATTACAATATCCCCTTTTGCTTTCGCCATAGTTTACTCCATATTCTGGTTAAAATAAAAAAAGGCTACTAAATATTTAGTAACCTTCTTTCTAGGAAAACTTTATTCACAATGATTATGAGCAGCTCAATCAATAAATTTTTACAGATATTGGAATATAGTTTAATCATAAATAAAAATATAAATTTTGCTGACTAAATTGTAACTATAATAACTGTGCCAAAAAATATGAATTTATAGAGAAATTACAAAATCACCTTGAGGTTAAATTTGGTGAGAAAAATGGAAAAATTATTCCACCGAAAAATTATAATAAACAACAGTAAAAAAATCTTTCCAAAATTGAGAATTAGACTAATTTATTAAGAAATTAAAGCTTGATAAAAAACTTTTATTTGTGGTTTCCATTAGAAAGTTTCACTAATGCATACAGGCTAGATATCTCTTGCGTGTTTATATGCATGATATGAACTGCGAACAAGCGGTGATGATTCAACCGCTTTGAAATCCATCTTCAATCCTTCTTCCTTATACATCTTGAACTCATCGAGTGTCACGTAACGATCAACCGGTAAATGCTGTTTGGTCGGTTGAAGATATTGACCGATTGTAAGAATATCGCACTCATGCTTTCTTAAATCACTCATTAATTCCAATACCTCCTCTGGTCTCTCACCTATTCCTACCATTATACCGCTCTTGGTTTTTAATCCCTTTGTTTTAAACCATTTAATTAATTGCAGACTCCTTTCATACTTAGCCTGCGGGCGAACAGCATGATAGAGCCTTTTCACCGTTTCAAGATTATGATTTAAAATATCGGGAGGATTTTCCATAATTATTTCAAATGAATCTTCGCTGCCCTTGAAATCAGGAATTAAAATCTCGATGGTTGTATCAGGCATACTTGCCCTGATCAACCTGATCGTTTGGGAA
>CAZKNM010000088.1:0-12799 GCA_964554135.1 uncultured Melioribacteraceae bacterium | reverse complement strand
GATTGGTGATAGACAAAACCTTGTTTACGCCCCGTTTTGTTCACCCGATGGAATAAATGAAATGGGCATTGTTATTGCACTAGCGGATATTCCCTCGCGAACGTATACACCCGATCCGGGGAAGAGATATCTTTACAAAACAAGATTCATAACGGAAATTTTGGATCATGCTGCCAATGTTGACGAAGCGGCTCAAATTGCACTGCAACATAATCTTTTCGATTACGGATTAAATGTTTTTTCAACACACGCCCTCGTTGCGGATGCATCGGGGCGTTCGATACTAATTGAACTTGCAGAAGGTGAAGTGCGAATAATTCCCGGAACGGGAAATTTTCAAGTGGCGACAAATTCTCCCCTTTATAATGTCTCTTGGGAAGCAGCTAAATCTCAGTGCAGCAGATATAGATACATTTACAACAGGCTGGAATTTATTAATGGGATAATGAGTTTGGAAAACGGAATGTCAATACTCCAAAATGTCGGACATCCGATGACTCAGTGGTCTATAATTTATAACATAACCAACAAAGCTCTGGATCTCGCTCTCGATTTCGACTTCACACAATATTATCATTTCGAATTTGAGAATTTTGAATGACAATAAAATGAAGCCGGTTTTCATTTTGAATTACTGGCTTCTATTTTTTCCACCTCTGTCACCCAAATTATAATAGACGTTGTCCATCTAATGACGACTTATTCAGGAGATGGGGGGAATTCCTATTAAATAGCTCCCCTTATTGGAAATCCCTCCTTCTCATTATTTGGGTCAATTTAATAACCGACCCATTGCATTAAACAATTAAGTTTACAATGAAAAATGTTTCGGTTAACGTATTACAAAATGTATTAAAGGAGATCAAAATGAAACGCATTTCTTTTTTAAATTTTTTTATTTTTATGATTTTACTGGTTGCTCATGTAAATGGGCAGAATCTAAGTGTCGGTATTGTCGGAGGAATAAACTTTGCCGATATGAAAGCAACTCTCTCTGACATCAACCGTGATACAGAAGGAAGAACCAAATTCGGCGTAGGGATAGTCTGCACCTATAATTTTGACGAAAATTTTTCAGTACAGGTTGAACCTTCATATTTACAGAAAGGAGGAAAGATAATACAAGATAATCCTCAGCCTGATGTGGAGGTTAGTGCCAATTACATTGAAATCCCGTTTTTATTTAAAGCCTCGCTGGGCGAAAAAATCAATCCGTTCGTTGTAGCCGGTCCTACTATTGAAATGTTATTGTCTGCAACCGGTGAAGGACAGGCAAATAATCTTACGCTTGAGACTGATTTAAAACCAGTCATTAAAACAATATCATTCGGACTAACTTTCGGTGCCGGGGTCGGCATTAAAGTCTGGAGTGGTACTCTATTCATTGAAGGAAGGTACTGTTTTGATCTGGGAAATCAAGCTAAAACCGGCACGATAGAATGGAAAGTAGGGAATACCGTTGTCTCCGTCGACGATCTCGATGTAGCTGAAACAAATTATAAAAACAAAAGCATTCAAATTATGCTGGGTTACGTGCTACCGATTTTTTAATTGAAATATACTGTGAAAAACAATATTATGAACCAACGACAAGTGAAAATATAACATGCTGGTTAAAAAAATTTCCCGTGTAATTGTATCTGTGCCATTCTTATTAATATTTCATTTATCTCTAACGGCACAAGAGACACAAATAACCGATTCGCGCGGAACCCCCGTTCCCCAAAATTTATTAAACAGCATCTCGATTAATTTGAAAAACGTTCCTTTCCGCGAAGCCTTAAACCAAATTGCCCGGCAGGGAAACTTTTACATAAACTATAACGAAGATATTATTCCCAAGAATAAAAATATAACTCTCCGGTATAATAACATTCCCATTGTTCATGCATTGAAAAAGATAATTAAAGAAGCCAATCTCGACTTTATCATCTCTAAAGGAGGGGAAATAGTCTTGGTTCCCACACTACCCAAAACTACAGCAGAAAGAATTCCCTCTTACACAATCAGTGGTCATATCACGAATAAAAAATCCGGCGAACTGCTGGTCGGAACAAATATCTATATTGAAGAACTTCAATCCGGGACATCGTCTAACGCTTATGCTTTTTATTCGCTGACAGTTCCAACCGGTTATTATAAAATGAAGTACAGCTATATTGGATTCAAACCAGAAGAAGTGGAAATAAATTTGGACCGTAATATAACTCAGAATATTGAGCTGGAAGAAATCGGATTTGTCACTGATACTCTAGTCGTCATCGGCAATTTGGAAAATAATAACCTGACATCGACTCAAATGGGAGCCGTCCAATTGGACCCGGAAAAAATCAGCGGTATTCCCATCTTGCTCGGTGAAAAAGATATTCTAAAAACCATTCACCTATTACCCGGAGTTACCTACTCTCGGGAGGGTAACAGCGGATTTTTCGTTCGCGGCGGTAACTCCGATCAAAATCTTATACTTCTCGATGAAGCTCCCGTCTATAGCGCCTTCCATTTCATGGGTTTCTTCTCCGTTTTTAATTCCGATGCTATTAAAAATGCCGTTTTGATAAAAGGAGCGGCTCCTGCAAAATATGGAGGAAGATTATCATCCGTGCTCGATATTCAAATGAATGAAGGAAACCAAAAAGAATTCAACGGCTCTGCAGGTATAGGTCTGATATTTTCCCGTCTTACTTTGCAAGGTCCGATTTTGAATAAAAGAGGGTCGTTTCTTATTTCAGGAAGAAGAACATATCTTGATATATTTAAAATTTTTACTTCAAACGAGGATATAAAAAATTCCATTCTGTACTTCTATGATCTGAATTTGAAAACAAACTACACAATCAACAAGGATGACCGTATTTATCTTTCCGGTTACATTGGGCGTGATGGTTTAGGATTTAGTCCTAGAGTCGAAGTTATTCGCGGTAATACAACCGCGACATTACGCTGGAATCATTTATTCAGCGATAAAATATTTTCAAACTCCTCGTTGATATACAGTAGTTTTGTATTTCAGACGGGTGTCATAGGGGAAGACGAAAACGATGATGACGTAGATATAGACACCAAGATCAACGATCTCACATTTAAAGAGGATTTCGAATATTTTATAAACACTAATAACACATTAAACTTCGGTGTGAGTTATATATACCATTCGTTCCTGGCTACTCATGCAAGTATTCGAGGAGATAACGACATCGATATGACCATCGGTAAAAGAAACGCTCACGAAGGAGCTATTTATATTTCTCATGAATACAAACTTACGGACAGGCTTAATATTTATTATGGTCTCAGGTATTCACTATTTTTCGTTACCGGCGATGCGGATTTTTATAACTTTGCTGAATTTCCTGAAGACATAGATTTTGCATTTCATAAGGTTGAAAGGAAATTTTACGACGGATTAGAGCCCCGAATAACGGTTACATATATGCTTGACGATTCTTCCTCTGTTAAAGCAGGTTATGCACGCAATGCTCAATATATCTACATGCTGTCTACTCCAAACTCCGGAACTCCCTTCGATACTTGGCGGCCAAGCAGCAGTAAAGTAAAACCCCAGCAATCCGATCAATTTTCACTCGGCTATTTTACAAATGTTCAAAATAATAGTTACGAAATTTCGGTTGAATTGTTCTATAAAAATCTCTACAACCTTGTAGACTACCGCGACGGTGCCAACCTAGTATTGATGAACTATTTTGAATCGGAGCTTACTTTCGGGAAAGGATGGGCATATGGTGCTGAATTTCTTCTTAGAAAAAAAATCGGGAAGCTCACCGGTTGGATTGGTTATTCAATTTCAAAAAGCGAAAGAAAATTCGATAATATAAACGATGGAAGACCATTCCCAGCAAAGTATGATAGAACACACGATTTTTCGATTGTATTAAACTACAAACTAAACTCCAACTGGGATTTCTCTGCAAACTGGATTTATTCTACGGGATATACTACAACAATCCCATACGGAAAATATGTCGTTGATAACGTTACCCTAAACGCTTACACCGACCGTAACGGATTTAGAATGCCGCCATATCATCGTTTGGATTTAGGTATATCATACTCCAACGAAAGCGGCGGGGTCTGGAATTTTTCCATATATAATGTCTACGCACGGAGAAATGCTTATGGAATCATATTCAAAAGAAACGACTTAAATCCCAGCGACTTGCAGGCTATTAAATTGGCTATCTTTTCAATTGTTCCGTCAATCAGTTATACTTTCAAATTTTGAGGCACAGATGCTGGAATTAAAATTTTTCACAAACAAACCGCTTCGAATGAAGAGCATTATCCTTTTGTTACCTTTGATTTTTCTTTTTCCGTCCTGCTATCAAGACGTAATCGATATTGATTTATCCGATATTAATATTCAAGTAATTATTGTAGGAAGAGTCGCGGTAGGAAGTATTGAAGGGCAGCCCTACTCAAATATGGTATCTATAAGTTTGCCCTCAAACTTATCAAATACAAATGAGTACCTCCCGATAAGAGATGCTACTGTAACCATAAGCGACAATGCAGGAATTGTTTTCGAACTATATGAATATTCGCCGGGGAATTATCGAAATCAAAATTTTTCAGCAGTAATTGGAAGAACATACACTCTTAACGTTATTACGGAGGGAAGAGAATATTCCGCGGTTTCTCAAATGCCTTCCCCGCTTGAACTTGATTCTGTAAGGTTTATGAATTACATGTTCTACCCCTATTACATTTCTTGCTATTTTAAGGATAGAGTTAACATTGAAGATTATTTACTATTTAGAATTTTTTTAAACGGTGTTTTTACAGAAAATTATTTATACCAGGATAAATATTCGGACGGACAAAATATTACTCTGGATAAATTCAAATTTTTTGCCAACCACGGCGACGATGTTACTATTCAAGTTATATCTTTAGACAAAAACGTTTATAAATATTTTTCAATGCTGTTGGATGAAGATAATTTTATCGATTTAGGTAATCTTGGTGAAGGTGAAGCTTCGGATTTATTTCCGGCTCTGTCTTTCAATCCTACTACAAATTTAACTAACAATGCTTTAGGTTATTTCAGTGCTCAAGCAATCACAACATATAGGCTTGTCGTGCCTTAACAAAGATATTGTTTTGTTTTTATTTTACTCCTCTTAGACAATTTCTGAATATAACCTCTTATCATTATCACTCGTATTGTTACCCCTTCATTCAAAAATCAAATCTCTGAAAAATCTGTAAAAATCTTTGAAAATATGCCAAAATGTTAATTTTTATAGATAAATATCATTTTTCGATATTTTTTTTCCAAATCAGTACAACTTTTTCCTTTTGGACAAGTCTAAAATATCATAAAACGATAAATATCGGAGTTTGGAATGAAATTATTATCTCGTGCAGAGGAAATCATCTTACTTGTGATACTCAAGCTGGGCCTTGAAACCTACGGCGTTAAAATCCGTGAACAAATATTTCAAGATACCGGAGATCCGTGGTCGTTCGCTTCAATTTACACGCCTCTCGACAAGCTTGTAAGAAAGAAATATGTTGTTAAAATCAAAGGTGAGCCCTCCCCTGAAAGAGGAGGTAAAAGTAAATATTACTACCGCGTTACCGAGGAAGGAATACAGGCAATCAAAGATCTTCAAGACGCACATAAACAAGTGTGGGCAGGCGTGCCGAATATATTAACAGACTAAAAACCTACAATGAAAAAGAAAAAAATAAATAGACCGCCGAGACTGGCTAATTGCCTTTTAAGACTGATATTGCTCCGTGAAGAATATCTGGAAAAGTCCGGCGATATGGAAGAAGTCTATTTGGTACTTGTAAAAGAGTCTTCCAAATTTAACGCAATATTTTGGTATTGGATGCAAACAATAAAAGCAATACCGACTTTTCTATTTAACTCAATTTATTGGGGGATAACCATGTATAAAAATTATTTTAAAATCGCCTATAGAAATTTCTTAAGATTTAAACTCTATTCTTTAATAAACATTTTCGGACTTGCGCTGGGTTTATCGGTCTGCATCATGATATATCTTTGGGTACAGGATGAATTAAGCTATGATACATTTCATAAAAACGCCGATAGAATATTTAGAACCGAGCAAAGATATTTTATGGAAGAGGGAGAAGAACAATGGCCAATCACATCAGGTGCGTACGGTCCGACATTGTTAGATGAATACCCCGAGATTATCAATTTCACCCGATTGTGGAATCAACGTTATTCATTCAAAGATTACCGCAACTCGTTACATCAATTGGATATAACCATTACAGACAACTCTACTCTCGAAATGTTCGATTTCAATCTGACCAAAGGAAATAAGTCTAGCGCGTTGACAGAACCTGAAACAATAGTGCTGACGCCTGAAAAAGCGAAACTCTTGTTTGGAACAGAGGATTGCATAGGGAAAAACCTGCCGCTTGAATGGGGTGGTCAGTTTATCGATCTAAAAGTAACCGGCATACTGGAACCAGTCCCGTTAAACTCTCATGCTCAATTCGATATGCTTTTATCCATGTCTACATTCGACGGTCAGGGGATTTTGGATCATTTCAAATGGAATTTTCTATACACTTATGTTTTGCTTGAAGAAGGAGTCGATAAGAGGGCATTAGAATCAAAATTCTCAACCTTTATGCTTAAATATCGATACGAACCTTCTCCCAAAATAACTATTCACAATATTGATGACAAAGTACAGTTAAAATTAAAACCTGTTACCGATATTCATCTCGATCCCTGCGGTGAATGGGAGATCGGTCCGCAGGGTAACATAGCATCCGTTTATATGTTCTCGTCAATAGCAATACTAATCCTGATTATTGCATGTATTAATTTCATTAATCTATCAACTGCCCGTGCAAAGAAACGTGCAAAAGAAGTCGGAATGCGTAAAGCTATAGGGGCTTACACGCACCAACTTTGGAAACAATTTCTTTCCGAATCTTTCCTGCTTGCAATTACAGCGTTAATAATATCAATGCTGGTTGTAGTGCTCAGCTTACCATACTTTAATGATATCTCGGGCAAAGTAATTACTTTCGATACCATCTTCGAACCGTTTAATATTTTTATTCTTTTCGCGATAACTACATTGACCGGCCTTGTCTCAGGCATTTACCCTGCATTTTACTTATCATCTTTTAAACCGGTCGATATCTTCAGAGACAACACTTCAAGGATTAAAAGAAAATCAGTATTCAGAAAATACTTAGTGGTTTCTCAATTTGTTATTTCTACAGCATTAATAATAGGAACAATAACAGTACAGCGGCAAATGTCGTATATCCAAAATAAATCGATGGGATTTGATAAAGAAAATGTTATCATCATTCAAGCTAAAAACCGCAGCGTGCGCGGGAATTATAACGTCTTCAGAGACAAACTATTGCTGAATTCAAATATCAAATACATTGCTTCGTCGACAAACACGCCGGGTGATAATATTTACAGCGACAAAGATTACACAATTAATAAAACCGGTAAAGGCGTCGGACTTACCAGGATGAGTGTCGATTTTGATTTCATTCCAACATATAATATTGAGATGATCGCCGGAAGAAATTTTTCCAGGAATTTCGGCACAGATACAACCGGTATATTAATAGTTAACGAAACCGCCGTTCAAAAATACGGTATCACGCCCAAGGAAATGTTAAATAGGTCCCTGGACGGATTTCCAGTAGTAGGTGTAGCTAAAGACTTTCATTTCAAATCATTACATAAAGAAGTAGAACCTTTCGTGATGATTTTGGAACCGCAGCGTATTGGTTATATCTCAATCAGATTAGCGCCTGGTGATTATAAAACAATCTTAGCCTCAATAGAGAATATATGGAATGAAGTCAATCCGGGAGAACGTTTCGAATTTAGTTTCGTCGACGAAAGACTCAACCAGCAATATTTTGCAGAAATTAAAACGAGCAATTTATTTTTTATCTTTTCTTCTCTATCAATCATAGTAGCGTGTTTAGGTCTTTTCGGTTTAGCAGCGTTCACAACCGAAGAGAGAACAAAGGAAATTGGCATTCGTAAAGTACTCGGTGCAACAAATTCCGGTATTGTATTCAATCTTATTAAACAATTTTCCATCTGGGTTCTTGCGGCAAACATTCTTGCGTGGCCGTTAGCATATTATATAATGAATAATTGGCTGCAGGACTTTGCATACAGAACTGATATGAGCATTGGGACATTTGTTTTCTCGGGTATTGTCGTACTTACCATAGCACTGATGACGGTCAGCTACCAATCTATAAAGGCAGCGTTACTAAATCCCGTTGACAGTATTAAGCACGAATAGAAAGCCAATATCTTTTATCAACAGACTATTATACAGGGGCTCCAAGGCTCCTGCCTTTTTCATAATCATTTCTCTTGATTTCCCGAACAAATCTCACTAACCTGCGTCTAATAATTCGTGTTTCCAGGACAAATAGAATATTTCACAACAAAATAATTGGAATTGGTGCAAAAATGAAGCTTTTATCGAGTCTTGAGGAAATATTGCTTCTAGCAATAGTCAGCTTAGGTAAAAACGCCTACGGAGTAACGATTCGCCAAAAGGTATCTGCGGTAACAGAACAGGACTGGTCGATTGGCGCAATTTACGATCCCCTGTACCGTTTGGAACAGAAAGGATATGTGAGATCGGAACTAAGCGATCCGGTCGCAGAACGGGGCGGAAGAAGTAAAAGATTATTCTTCGTTACAACAGAGGGGGAAGAAGCTCTTCGCGACCATCAAAAAGTTCGCAATGAATTGAACAGCGGGGCTGAAGATATCCTATTGAATGAGTCATAATATTTTTTGAAATGAAATCGAAACAACATATAATCCCACCGAGATTTGCCGGATGGCTGCTTAAGAAATTTTCAACGGGCTACACACGTTCGGTTATCACCGGCGACCTGGAAGAAGAGTACTTCTATCTCCGTGCTAAAAAAGGTAAACACTATGCCGACTGGTGGTACCGCAAACAAACGCTGAAGACTATTCCAAAATCTGTTTTACACAAATTTTATTGGGGGACAACAATGTTCAAAAATTATCTAAAAATTGCTTTTAGAAATATCAGGAAGAGTAAAGTCTACTCATTCATAAACATAGCTGGTTTAGCAGTAGGAATGGCTTGCTGTATATTAATTCTTTTATGGGTACAGGATGAGTTGAGCTACGACAGGTTCCACGAAAATGCAGATAATCTTTATAGGATAGTTAACCACGAGGAATATTCCAACGGTGAAATAATCGACTTTGCACAATCACCCTTTGCATTAGCTCCAGTCTTGAAAGAAGAATTCCCCGAGATTGTTGATGTTGCAAGATCGCGGAACGCCGGTGGAGTTATATTATCATACAAAGAAAAACGTTTTAATGAAACAGAACTTTTCTTTGTCGAACCTAACTTTTTCGAGTTCTTCACTTATACTTTTATTAAAGGAAACCAAAGCGCGGCGTTATCAAACCCCAATTCAATCGTCTTAACGGAAGAAATGGCAATCAAATATTTCGGTGACGAAAATCCAGTTGGAAAAATCATGTCGCTGAATAATCAATTCACTTTTACCGTTACGGGGATAATTGAGAATCCCCCATCAAACACACACATGCAGTTTAGTTTCCTTGTTCCTATTGAAAACGTCAAACAATATTATAATCCTTTTAAGGAATGGAACACCTGGGCATTCACGATTTATGTCCTTCTGGATAAGAACGCCGACTATAAAATTGTCAGCAATAAAATTTCGGATGTAATAAAACAACGTCAACAAGATGCAATAGCAACGGTAGGACTTCAACCTCTAACCGATATACATTTATTCTCTGAAAATATTTGGGGTTACGGCGGTGACAGCGACATTCGATATGTGATAATTTTTGCTATAATCGCGCTGTTTGTGTTATTAACCGCTTGCATCAATTTTATGAACTTAGCAACGGCACGTTCAGCAAACAGGGCAAAGGAAGTAGGTTTGCGTAAAGTAGTGGGTGCCGATAAAAAAGTGCTTATCACGCAATTCTACAGCGAAGCGTTTTTTATGTCGGTAATATCGATGTTGTTTTCTATTGCTTTTGTAATAGCGGCGCTCCCCTTTTTCAACGACATTTCCGGCAAACAAATTGGTTTTAATGTTTTTCAAAACACAAGTATTCTTCTTGTAATATTAGGTACAACCCTTTTCACGGCTGTTGTAGCCGGAAGTTACCCGGCGCTATTCCTATCAACATTTCAACCGGTCAAAGTGCTGAAAGGATCGTTGAAATCGGGGTTAAGAGGAAAAAGTTTTAGAAGAGTTTTGGTGATCATTCAATTTTCTTTGACCATCGCACTTATTATTGCCACCGTGGTTATAAACAAACAACTACATTTTATGCGGACACAGAAAATGGGTTTTGATAAAGAAAACATTGTGGCGGTAAAATTAAAAGGCAATCTCGGTGGCAGAACAGATCAATTGAAAACAGAAATTATGAGAATGGGAAATGTTTCAGCAGCAGCTGCAGCTTCCGATGTTCCCCTCGATGTAAGTGCTTCTTTTATTGTCGGCGATTGGGAAGGTAGAAAAGAAAATGAACAATTCTTATCTCACCTAATGTACGTTGATTACGACTTTGCCGATCTCTTCGGCATTGAAATGGCAGAAGGAAGATTCTTCTCGCGCGAACACCTACCTGATACAACTAACGGCATTGTTATTAATGAATCCACAGTAAAAGTAATGGGAATGGAATCACCGATAGGTAAATCATATATGGAGGGTAAAATTATCGGCGTAGTAAAAGATTTTCATTTCGAATCTCTTCACAAAAAAATCGGACCTTTGACAATTATCCCGTTTAGGGGAAACTTCGACTATCTGTTTGTTAAATTCAAACCCGAGAATATATCCGAATCAATAGAGAACCTTCAATCTGCATGGCAAAATATAGCTGCCGGGTACCCACTCGAATTTAATTTTATTGATGAGCGTATCGATAAACTTTACCGGACAGATCAGCGGATTGAAAAAATTATCAACTCCTTTACCTTTCTGCTTCTCTTTATTGCCTGCCTGGGTTTGTTCGGATTATCCTCGTTTACTGCCGAGCAAAAAACAAAAGAAATTGGAATAAGAAAAACATTAGGCGCCGGTATACCGGGATTATTGTTCCTGCTTACAAAAGAATTTTTGAAATGGATAATAATCGCAATGATAATTGCATGGCCGCTGGCTTATTACGTGATGTCGAAGTTTCTCGAAAATTATGCTTACAGAATCGATCTTTCTTGGGATATTTTCTTTCTGTCCGGTGCGATATCCATTATGATATCCATAATTACTGTCGGTTATCAAACAATTAAAGCGGCGGTCTCTAATCCGGTAGATTCTTTAAGATATGAATAAAATTACCAAACAAGATAATTAAATCGGGGAGCCGATCATGTTTCTTATCAAAATGAAATTAAGCAGAGTAATTCCGTCAACCATTAAAACCGCCTTAATCCTTTTACTAACAATCACACTTAATTCAAACGCTCAAGAAACAAACACAATATCAAATGATGGAAAGACAGCCTTAGTAAAGGAATTAACGGAAAAACTCGAAAAGTATTACACATATCCTGAAATAGGAAAGAAACTCAAACTGGAAATCAACAAAAAGTTAGACGCGGGAGAATATTCTAAACTCACGACCGTCGGTGAATTTACCCAGCAATTGACGGAGGATTTAA
The DNA here is from genome assembly GCA_964554135.1 of uncultured Melioribacteraceae bacterium. GTDB lineage: Bacteria > Bacteroidota > Ignavibacteria > Ignavibacteriales > Melioribacteraceae > CAZKNM01. Next base: position 1,082 of record CAZKNM010000088.1, on the reverse strand, counting down.
TTGCTATTAGCAACGATACTCATTTCTTATTATTTCACGATCCCGAAAGAGCGGCTTACATGCTCGCTGCAGATGAAGGGAATAAAGAAGATTTAGGTGAATATCTTAAAGAAGAAAGACGTTGGAGTAATTTCGGATTTAAGGAGCTCAAAATTTTGGAAGGAGCCGTCGGTTATTTAGATCTCAGAGAATTTTGCGATGTAAAATTTGCCGGAGAAACAGCTACAGCAGCTATGAATTTTTTCTCTGATTGTAATGCCCTGATAATTGACTTACGAAACAATGGAGGCGGGCGTGATGAAATGGTCACGTACCTTGCCAGTTATTTCCTCGACTCCGATGAAGCCGTTATACTAAATATCACTTATTCAACGGTAGATGACTCTTACTGGTCATCCATGACGTCAACATACGTTCCCGGAAAAAAATTGTCCGATATCCCGTTATATATTCTTACTTCAAATTCCACCGCTTCCGCCGCCGAAGGATTTTCCAACATAATGAAACATTTGAATGAAAATGCAACACTCATTGGGGAAAAAACTTCCGGGGCGGAAAATCCTGTTAATTATATCGTGGTCGATAAAGAATTTGTTTTACGCATTCCTAGTTGGAGAAAAATTTATTCAAAAATTTCATCAGGATGGGAAGCCGAAGGAATCACTCCCGATATTGAAGTTGAATCTGCAAAAGCTTTGCTGACAGCTCACATTTATGCACTAGAAAAACTCATCGAAAATACATCCGACCAGAATAAAATCAAACATTTAAAATGGTCGTTCGACGGTGTAAAAGCAGAGCAATCCCCTGCTGCGGTAAGCGAAGATATCCTAAGACAATATGTCGGGAAATACGGCAATAGGGACATTTATTATGTAGACAGTAATTTGTTATACCAATACAAAGGAAGAACTAAGAGAAAGATGCTCGCTATATCTTCAGATTATTTTGTAGTTGAGGGTTACGATTGGTTCAGGGTAAAATTTAATATTGAAAACGGTCATGTCAAAGGTTTTGAAGAAGTTTACAGCGAAGACGGAAGTACAAGACTCAACAAGGAATAAATCTCGTCTTTACAAATT
>CAZKNM010000087.1:10387-12824 GCA_964554135.1 uncultured Melioribacteraceae bacterium | reverse complement strand
GTATCTGAATATCTATCGGAAAACTTTTTCCAATTAATGACTAATCTATCTCTTGTTTCATCATGTATTACATACTGTGCAAATGCATTTTTTCTGTTATATACATTGAATAAATTTATATAAAACGTCGCTTGTTGATTTAATAAATCAAATTTGTAAGTAAGATTTAAGTCAAGTTTATGATAATCCGGAAGTTGATATCCATTCCGCTCGGTATAATTCAGGTATATATTTTGGTCGTAGTTCAATGCAAAGTTTTGGAATTGATATTGACCGTTTGCTAAAGTGATTCTCTGTCCTGAGCCGTAAATCCATGTTAAGCCGAAACTAAGAGAGTTGGTAATAGCATATGTTAGTACAATTGAAATATCGTTTCGTCTATCGTATCTTGGATAGAAAACTCGGCCGAGATTTAGGTCATCGAATTTTCTTCTTGTCCATGACATAGTGTAACCTATCCAGCCGGTTAGATTTCCTGCTCTTTTATTGAAGAAAAGTTCGGCTCCGTAAGCTTCACCTTCTCCCGAAGTGAAAAAGTCTTCGATATTGTCAAAGATATCAAATGAAGCGTTATCTTTGAACTCGATAAGATTTTTCATGTCTCGGTAATATCCTTCAAGCGAGAGAAGATATCTTTGGTTATCAAGCGTCAACTCTGTTCCAAAAATCACCTGGGCTGATTTACTGGGTGCAACTTTCTTTGTCGAAGGATACCATAAGTCGGTGGGGAGAGAAATATCATCTCTGGTAATTAAGTGAAGATATTGATGAGCAACAGAATATGAAGCTTTAAAAGAAAGATTTTCGAATAAAGCGAAGGATACCGAAATTCTGGGATCGAAGCTGATGAATTTTTGTGATGCAAAGTAATAAAGTCTTCCGCCGATATTGGTTTTTAATCTTGCGCCGAATTGCGATTCATTCTGAACATAGGTGGAGATTTCCAGTGAATTTATTTTGGTTCTTAATTCCGAATCAATCTCGAGAAAATAATTATAAGATTTGCTGGCAAGCAGGTCGTAATTATGATAAGCAATCTCAATACCTGCCTTTAATGTATGATCCTCGTGCCAATAACTTTCCATTGATCGCCGCAAAATAATATCCTGCAGTTTGGATGAAGCGTAATAATCTTGAGTGCTTACTGTTTGACTGCTGTTCTCAATTATCGATTTGGAATCGTAGTTGATAAAACTTATGTTGGTATTTGAGAAAAGAGATTTGGAATTAATATCAAGCCAATTTAAATTTATCGCTCCATTCTGCCAGCCGATATTATAATTAATATCTCTACTATTCGGAGGATTATATAAATGATCCTTGCTGAAGAAAGCGCTGATTGAGAGAATGTCCGATTCGGTTAAAAGATAGGAGAACTTAGAACTCAGATCGTAAAAATTATACCGCGGCGATTGGCTTTCCTTTTTAAAAGTTTTTTGAATCATGTCGTAGTACATTCCTCGTCCGGATATCATGTACGTAGAATTTTCGGTAAGCGGTCCTTCTAGTGTAAAATTGGAATTAATCATACCTAATCCGATTGTCCCGCGTTCTTTATCTTTCGTTCCGTTTCGTAGTCTGATATCGAGAACACTTGAAAGCCGTCCTCCATATTCTGCAGGATAACCTCCTTTAATTAACTTGATATCCTGAAGCGCATTTTCGTCAAAAGTAGATGCGAAATTACCAAGATGTGCCGGATTGTACACCATCATATTATCAACCAGTGTAAGCATCTGATCGGGAGAACCTCCACGCACATACAATCCGTTCGATAATTCCGATGCTACGCTGACGCCGGGCAGCATTTGTAAAGATCGGAATAAATCGATTCCACCGCTTAGGGAAGGGAGTTGGCTGAGAAGTTCCGGCGAAACACTTACGGTACTTATTTTTACTTTATCTTCACGTTTTCCTTCAACGACTACTTCACTTAGTTCAACATCTTCTTCTTCCATATCCACATTGTACCGCACTGTACCGGATAAAATTGCAACATCGATACTGTTGGTAATGGTTTTATATCCAATGTTGCGTATTATTATTAAATATTTTCCTCTTGCTACATTGGGGACGGCATAAAATCCATACTTGTTACTAGCAGCTCCCCTGTATGGAGGATTGATGACACTGATAGAATCTTTGTAAAGTAAAATATTTGTACCGATTAATACTTCACCGGTAGCAGCATCTTTGATAAATCCTGAGATAGTTGACTGACCTTCCTGGGCGAAGGCAGTATCCGGCGAAAGAATCATTATAATTAATAAAACAGGAATAATTTTGAATAATCTCAAAAAGCCCCCTCTAGTGATTTGAAATTTTATAAAGGCTTGATAACAAAAAAGCATTTAATAAACAAGGGAATTTTAGAGTATTATAAAGCTGAACTTTCCTTGTTGGGATTAGCTTAAAATATTACTAGAATTATCAAATT
>CAZKNM010000087.1:748-10377 GCA_964554135.1 uncultured Melioribacteraceae bacterium | reverse complement strand
CTTTATTCGTTTGTGTAATTTACAGTGTTATGAATAAAATAATCCCTTTAGCGTTGTTTATTCTCTTTGTCGGGTTGCTGCTCTTAAATGAACAGACAGTTCAATATTCCCCAAAACCGATTGTGCTAACTGATGTTTATGAAAATGGATTCCTCAAAAAGGAAATTAGCAATGTAAGAAATACTGCCGACTATGATATATCCATTGAACTGTTGACCGATTCAAAATACATTATTGTAAGTGAAGACATTACATGGATTAACCGTACGGAATATTCGACGAACGAAATTCAGTTTCACCTGTATGCTAATGGATATAAGAGCAACAAAACTTTATTCGCTCAACAGTTTAATGTGACGCCTGAATACAAAACCGAGTTGGAGATAGAAAAGCTACTTGTTGATGATAAAGAGAAAGAGTTGATTTATTTTCAACCTGAAGTAGAAAATCCGCATGACAGTACGGTTTCAAAAGTTATCTTAAGTAAAACCATCGAACCGGGAGACTCAGTAAAGATTCACTTCGACTACAAAATGAAGATTCCGCGTTCCATTAAAAGATTGGGATATGCGGCCGGCAGAAATTTCTTTTTTATCTCGCAATGGTTTCCTAAGGTAGGTGTTTTTGAGGAAGGAAGATGGGTATGCAGTCAATATCACCCTTATACAAATTTTTATTCCGACTTTGGCGAGTATACGGTTAAAATCAAGGTGCCGAAAGAATATGTGGTCGCTGCCACAGGAATACAGCACGATAAACTTGAAGAGGGGGAAAGTTCAATTTATCTTTTCAAACAAACCGGTGTTCATGATTTTGCCTGGTGCGCTTCGGATGAAATCCTATCACGGCAGGAAATATATACACGGAATGACGGAACAGGAATCTTAATCCAAGCATATGTACAACCGGAACGCGAAAAGTTTTTTGAGAGATATATTAATGCCGTAAAAAACTCTCTTGAATTTTTCGAGCGTAATATCGGTGTATATCCTTATCAGACCATCACATTGGTAGATGTGCCGAGAACAAGTGCTTCGGGTGGAATGGAATACCCAACACTCTTAACAACTCACGCAGATCTTTTTTCGCCTGACGAAGCTAAAGACATTGAAATGGTTACTGTTCATGAATTTGCACATCAATACTTTTACGGTATGGTCGCAAATAACGAGGTTTATGAAGCATGGCTTGACGAAGGGATTGCGACTTACTTAACAGAAAAGATAATGCAGGAATATTACGGTGAAAGAAATATCAGTTTCAGGATCGCAAAATATTTTCCCATCTACGGATTGAATTTGCTTTCATATAATGAAATACCGCTTATTTATACGCTTGGTATTTTCAAAGACAAAGAAGGATCACAAGCATTGGCGGCCTTTTACCGGAGCCCGTCTTTAGGTGCTATTGCCGATACTTCATACCAATTACCTAATCTATTATCATATGTTATCAATTCATACTATAAACCTCAGCTTATGTTGATGTCGCTTGAACGGTATGTTGGTTATGATAAGATGATGAATATATTGAGCAGGTTTTTTGAGAAATATAAATATAGACATCCAAAGTCGAAAGATTTTATACGACTGGTTGAGAACAATACCGAAGAAGATCTCAGCTGGTTTTTCGATAATGTCTTTGAGAAGCAATATTATTTCGATTACCGAGTCAACTATGTTCAGCAGGTTGGAGATAATGAATATGAAGTGTTTGTTGAGAGACTGGGAGGCGGCAGTTTCAAAAGCGATGTTGCTTTATATACTGAAAATGATACGCTTGTACAAACCTGGGACGGTATTGAAAGATGGAAGAAATTGATTTTCAAAACCGCTGATGAAGTTATCGGAGCAGAAATCGATCCGGATCGGCAAAATGTTTTCGATATAAATTATTCCAATAATTCATATACAGTAGAGAGTCGCTACTGGGCTTCGCTCTCGTTGGCGATACGAGTATTTTTCTGGATTCAAAGTGCCTTGTTACTTTTTGGAAGCATAGGATGATCTCAGCAGTAAAGGAAATATTTGTCCTCGGGGCTCGTGCCGTTTTTTATAATTGGAAATTTATTGTGCTCCTTTGGGTGACTAACACGGCAATTGCGATTATACTCAGCACGCCGATTTACTATATATTAATAGATAATTTGAATCATTCGTTTATGAGCGACAGACTCGCAGCCGGTTTCGATTATATCTGGTATCTGCAGATGCGGTCTCTTTATGAAAAAAACATTGAAGAGATACCTTACCTTATTTACGGGGCTGTCGTTGTTTTTGTTCTTATTCAAACATTGTATTCCGGCGGCCTGATTTCTGTATTCAACACTCCTAAAAAAAATCACATTTTGGATTTCTTTTACGGGGGAGTGAAATATTGGTATAGATTTACCAAGGTAGTTTTTATATCCCTTCTTTTTTATGTTCTTCTATTTTGGTTTAACGATTTAACAGGTAGAATCATTACAATGGCATTTGCCAATTCTGAAAACGAACTAGCCGAATTTATTCTAAGATCAATGCGGTATGTTCTGCTCGTATCTTTCATTGCTATGATTAGTCTAATCTCCGACTATTCCAGAGTCTGTTTAGCGGTTAAAGATAAAAATGATGTGCTGAAAGGCATTTATTATACAATAAATTTTATCAGAAGGAATTTTACAAGGGTTTTCAGTGTTTTTATAATTATAGCAATAATATTTACTGCTGGAGCGGTGATATATAATATCATTGGAGGAGTAATCCCGAGAACACCTTATTATTTTTTGGTGCTTTCCTTTTTTATGCAGCAATTGTTGATTATTTTTCGCCTGTTAATAAGGATGTTGTTTTACTCGACAGATGTAATAATTTATAAGGATTTAAGTGCGGAAATAGTGGATACTATTCCCCGCGAATAGATTGGAGTTCATATATGGCAATTCTTCCTATTGCAGTTTTTGGAGATAATGTCTTAAAACAAAAAACTAAATCCGTTCAAGAGTTTGACGATCAGCTTATCATAGATATTAAAAATATGTTCGAAACCATGCGAAATGCGGATGGTCTCGGATTAGCAGCCAACCAGGTGGGCTTGAATAAATCTATGTTTGTAATGGATTTACAATCAATCGAAGGTTATGAAAAATCCAAACCGATGGTGCTGATTAATCCGGAGATTATTTTAGAGTCTGAAGAGACGAAAATAATTGAAGAAGGGTGTTTGAGTCTGCCCGCTTTAAGAGCCGAAGTTGAAAGACCTAAAATCATCAAAGTGCGTTATATGGATACAGATGAGAATATTCAGGAGATGGAAGCTGACGATCTTTTTGCACGGGTTATTCTGCATGAGTACGACCACTTAATCGGTAAGATGATTCCCGACCGTGTAAACTCGGAGATAAAAAAGCTTCTTAAGGAAAATCTTAAGAAGATTGAAAAGCGTGAATTGGAAATAGATTATCCTATTACAAATAAATAATACTGTTGCGCTGCTTTATTAACCGCACCGGTCTTCGAGGTGAAAAATGAAGATCGTTTTTTTCGGGACTCCCGAGTTTGCAATTCCGTCTCTGCAGATTTTAATGAACAGCAGTCATTCTGTTGAAGCTGTTGTAACCGCACCCGACAAAGAACGGGGGAGAGGTAAAAAATTATCTTACACACCGGTCAAACAATTTGCGGTTGATAATGATATAAAAGTACTCCAGCCCGATAAATTAAAAGATGAGAACTTCATTCGTGCAATTCGCGGTGATCTTTTTGTTGTTGTAGCATACAGAATACTCCCTCCTGAGGTTTACTCTCTTCCTCCCAAAGGTGCATTCAACCTGCACGGATCGCTGCTACCGAAGTACCGCGGAGCCGCACCTATGCAGTGGGCATTGATAAACGGAGAAAAGAAAACCGGACTAACGACGTTCTTTCTAGAAGATAAAGTCGATACGGGAAATATTATTCTACAGGAAGAGATGTTTATCGAAGATGAAGACGATTTTGGGACGCTTCACGATAAGATGATGATTAAAGGAGCCGGGCTGGTTCTTCAAACGGTTGAGTTGATTGAGAAAGGAGAGGTTAAAACATCACAGCAAAATGATTCTCTTGCATCACCCGCTCCGAAGATCACAAAAGAAATTTGCCAGATAAACTGGAATAAATCTGCAGTTGAAGTTCATAACTTGGTAAGAGGACTTTCACCCCATCCATGCGCATTTTTTATTTATAATGAAAAGAGTTATAAGGTATACAAGACCAGTATTAAAGATTCTCCACTGCTTACTGCCGGTAGATTGCTTCAAACAAAAAAGGAAATATTTTTCGGAACATCACAAGGGACAATTCAAATATTGGAAATACATCCCGAAGGAAGAAAACGCATGACGACGGAAGAATTCCTGAGGGGATACAGTTTAACTTAATCATCGGGTGAATATGGCAAACAGAAAATATGAAAATTTGATCGATGCTGTCGGAAATACTCCGCTTGTGAAATTGAGTAAAATAAGCGATGGCTTGAAAGCAAATATTTATGCAAAAATGGAATTTATGAATCCGGGCGGGAGTGTTAAAGATAGAATTGCCAAATATATGATCGAAAAAGCGGAGAGAGAAGGGAAGCTCAAACCGGGAAATACGATAATTGAAAATTCTTCCGGCAATACCGCCATGGGACTCGCAATCGTATGCCGGCAGAAAGGATATAAATTGAAAATTGTAATCCGTGATACTACGAGCAAAGAAAAAATAAAAATGCTCGAGGTTATGGGAGTTGATGTTGTAAAAGTCGATGCTTCGTTGCCTCCGGAAAATCCAAATTCTTATAATAACTACGCAATGATTTTAGCTAAGAACAATCCGTCGCTTTATTATATAGATCAGCATAACAATCTTGATAATAATGAAACCCATTATGCAACAACCGGTCCGGAAATATGGGAACAAATGGAAGGGAAAATAGATTACTTCGTTTGTGCGGTAGGTACCGGGGGAACATTGTTCGGTGCCGGAAAATTTTTGAAAGATAAAAATCCTAACATAAAATTGATAGGAATCGACCCGGTCGGTTCTATCTTTTACGATTGGTTCAAGAATAAAAAACTTATTAAACCTTCCCGATATTTTGTTGAAGGGATGGGGGATGAGTTTCTAATAAAAACTGCTACGCTCGACATGATGGACGACATGCTTCAGGTTACCGATAAAAAAGCTTTTGGGTGGACGAAAAAACTTGCATTCGAAGAGGGAATATTAGCCGGCGGTTCGAGCGGCGCCAATATTTGGGGCGCGGTTGAAATCGCAAAACAAATAGACGAAGAAGCAAACATTGTAACCGTACTTTGCGATTCCGGTTACAAATACTTCAGCACTATTTATAACGATGATTGGCTGAAGAAAAATGATTTGGTTTAACTTTTATTAAAAACTAATTATCTTAATCCCATGAAAACAATTTCCATCAAGGGCAATAAGGAGGCCCTGCATGATTTTGTTTCCATCAAGATAAGAGATACCGTAAAGAGAATATTTACCGCAGTCTCAACACTGGACTATCAATACGAATCAAAAACTAAAATCTTCAAATTTCCTTTATTGTCGATCAACTTGGGATTCGACAGTAAAGAAAGTAAGGTGAGGACAGCCCGCGGCATTATTGCTATCGGTTCCAGAGCAATTGGTGTGATTGCTATAGGTGTTATTGAAGCCCGTGGAATATTTGCAATCGCATATTTGACAATAGGTGTCTTCGGTATCAGTGTAGCCGGGATGGGATTACTGACTGTGAGCGTTTTCGGAATAGGCGCCGTCAGTATTTCGATAGTTGCAATAGGATATTTTGCCGTCGGTGTTTTTGCAGTAGGTTTTTATTCGGTTGGAATTATTGCATTCGGTTATGAGAGTTACGGTATCATCGCAATCGGCGGAAAAGCGGTTTCTCTTTTTTTCCGATAGTCACAAAGTAATAATACATTTTAACTTGGACGTCAAGGTCCACACCTTGACGCACAGAAATATCTTCTTGATTTTATGTTAGCTGAATGAAACGAGATGAGCAGCAATTCAACTAAAAATCCATGGCTTGAAATACCCGCCTCCGATTAAGAAATCCATACGTCCGGTTAATATGATAGCAGGCTCTTCTCTCGCCTGGGCGGGATCAGAGTGAATTATGCATTTCATACCTTTATACTGCTTTAAAAATAAAAATGTATTATATTAATCATAAAGTTTGTAATGGGGAAATACAACACGCTTTTTTGCTGACCGAATATTATACGATTCTACAAATAAATTTCTAATTTGAAATTTTTATCAATAATCATTTGCTTAATATTTATAGATAGCGAACTTCACTTTGTATTAAGTAAGAATTAATTAACACTGATTTGTAGCTTTAGTAATTGTTGGGCTGCTTCACTCAATTTTGGGAGGGCGATACATATTATGTCAGTAAAAAAAGGAAAAAAACATTCGACTGTAGCCTTTTTTGTATTGGCTTATTTAATCACATGGGCATTCTGGATACCGTTCGTTGTCTTTGCTCCATCCTCATCAGCTTTCGGATCTAATCCGGAGTTGCGGAGTTCCCCCTTTATGCTCTTGCAAGTTCTTGGCAACTTTGGGCCTACTTTTGCAGCAATTCTGCTTTTGATGTTCTCGGGGAAACGAGGGGAACTCAAAGATGCGTTTAGCCGGTTACTCCCTCATCGTGCTAAACTGATTTGGTATATTATCGTTTTGTTCTTGCCGGTTGGAGCACTGCTTCCCGGACTTTTTGTATACGCACTGCTCGGAGGAAATATTGCAGGCTTCAGCATCTTGGGATTGTTGATGATGTTTGTTCCTGCCATTTTTATTAGCGGTTTAGGTGAAGAGATGGGATGGCGCGGGTATGCTTTGACAAAACTGCAGATGACAAAGAGTCCATTCAACTCAAGTCTGATCGTCGGTGTATTGTGGGGATTATGGCACTTACCGATAATCTACTGGGTCTCGTCGCAAACCGGTTTGTTTTTCATAGCTGAGTTCGTACTATATGTGCTGCTCTTGACGGCAGGCTCTATAATGTTCACATGGGTGTTTAATGCTACGAATAAGAGTTTATGGATGGTTATACTAATGCACGCGGCGTTCACAGCCGGAGGTAACACTATTGCGGTTTTCGTACAACCGGCGATGGGAGGTTCTTGGGTACCTTACATCGTGAATGTACTTTCAGCAATTGTTGTAGCAGTTATCGTCGTTGCATTTAATAAAACCGGGATGCTTTCAAAGCAACGCGCTGAGTAACCCTTTTAATTTGCTAATGAAACCGGAGAAGATGTAAGTAAATAGTTTTGCAAGAAAAACTATCTGCCTTGCCGGCATACAGGTTGGCAGCAGCTTTGATTCAGCAATGAAATTTTAAGCAGCGCTAATCTATGGGGTGTTGTTTAAATTGCAAAACAAATCGATAGGGAAGCGAATATTATAACTATATTCTGTGATTCCGGTTATAAATATTTCAGAACAATTTATAATGATGATTGGCTGAAAAAAATAAATTAAATTGTATTTTATGATGAGCAGCAGCTCAACAAAAAATCCATGGCTTGAAATACCCGCCTCCGATTATGAAGCCCACATGTCCAGCCCGCAAGTAGGACAGCTACAAATGTTGAATGAAATATTCAAAGATACTGTAAATCGCTTACAGCCTATTTCACTTTGTGTGTTGGGGTGTACGACGGGAAACGGTTTTGAGCATATCGATTGGACAAAGACGAAAAGACTCGCTGCCATCGATATTAACCAGGAATACCTGAACATAGCAAAAGAACGGTTCTATGATGATTCGGTGGATATCGAGTTCCGATGTGTCGATGTAAACTCAAGCGCAATAGGTAAAAATGAATTTGACCTGGTTCATGCCGCACTCTTTTTTGAGTATGTCGATGTGGAAAGTGTACTGATAAAAATTTTTAATGCTCTGGTAAAAGAAGGAATACTAAGCGTTGTACTCCAGCAGCCTGACGAAGAACATTCCGCAGTAACAAAAACGGAATTTACCAGCCTGGAAAAACTTGCACCGATAATGAAGCTGGTTGAAAAAGAAGAATTTAAGAAAGCCGCAGAAAGGACCGGACTGCTTGAAATAGAAAGCTCTAATTTGGAATTAAAGAGCATTAAAAAGTTCTATATTGGAAAATTTATCAAATTAAGCAGTTAACTGAGTCGCCAGCCGCTCCGCCTGCGTTCAAATTTATCAACTTTGGATTGACTCTGATGGGCAGGCCCGCCTGCGTTCAAATTTATCAACTTTAGATTGACTCCGGCGGGCAGGCCCACCTTCGTTAAAATACTGGTTTTACTTCGGTGGGCGGGCCCACCTTCGTTAAAATACTGGTTTTACTTCTGTGGGCAGGCAAAAACCAGCTTACTAGGTAATTGTACTGGTTCGCATTTAAATAATTTTTGTTATATTAATCTCAGTTATTGGGGAAATACTGCAGCACTCTTTTACCGATCGAAAATTAAGAGTCCCAACATATAAATTAAAATGTTAGTTAAGAAAAAGATCAATAAGAAAGAGTTTTTCTGATGGTGGACAAAAATTTTTTATTAATAGGCATAAGTAATTAACATACCGATTCGGTATTATAATAGTTATGTGTTACACTTTATATAAATGGAGGTTCGTTATATGAATCGAAGATTATGTATTTATTATTTATTGATTCTATTTCAGTTAATTTCTTTATCATTAATAAAAGCACAACAAATCCAACCGCAAGCAGGTATAAACGCAAGTGTGGATGCTAATATTATTAAGGTCGAAAAGAATTCTTTCCGAAATATTCATGAGCTACAGAAATCGATAAAAGAACTCAATAGCCCAACCGATCAATATGAACTCCCTCAAAATCCGATTACACTTGAAGATGCAAGAATAATAGCGCTGAAGTATGCTCGTTTCTATTGGGGGACATCAATTAAAATCGGTAGCGTTATAACTATTTGCGATCCAGAGGGTAAGGCATATGCCTATGATTTTGATATCACGGGTGAAGACATTGATTATTTTTCATACGTACAGATTGTAAAATATTCCCTTGAAGAAAAGGAATCAAAAATACAAGCAAGGTTTCAGGAATCATTATCCAAAGTTGAGCCATCTCATACAATTCAAAAAAATAAATCGATGCCAATCAAATTTGGATATATTGTTGTATCAGCCACACAAGATGCACCACCTGTATGGGCTGCAGGAAATGTTCCATCCGCATTTTATTCTCAGGGCTGGGTTGCTCAAAATTTTGTTGAAAATAAATACAATTGTTCACAAGCGATTCTTCGTAAAATATACTTTATGAATCCATATGACAGATGGTTTGAATTCGATTGTTCGGGTCAAGTTTTTATCACCTCAGGTTTATCCCCTCAATGTATCTTTACTCAGCAGGAATTTCAAATGAAGATAAATAATATCGTTGAGTTTAAGGTTCAAAAAAAAATAATGAATAAAAATCAACCACTTTTTCAAAAAAAAAATCAATCGCAAGGACCTCTTTACCAAAAGGAATTCAATGCTAAAGTTCTCAAAATCATCAACGGAACATTTGTAGTGTTAGATCAGAGTTGTATGTATCCTGAAGGCGGAGGACAACCAAC
>CAZKNM010000087.1:0-738 GCA_964554135.1 uncultured Melioribacteraceae bacterium | reverse complement strand
ATTCAATGATATTCTTAATAAAGAATTTGTTTTATTTTCTACTGTCAAGATCTCTGGTTGGCAGAAGATTCGGCCTATGGAATGGTCGTATGGTTGTTCGCCTACTGCAGCGGCGATGGTACTTGATTATTGGGATAATGCTTCCTGGTATGGAAAACTTACTTATTGGAACTTCCAGAGGTATGATACACCAGTAGATTATGATTGGGATTATCAAGTATCAACAATAAACAAGCTACTTTCCCAAAAGATGGATACTAATCTTAGTAACGGTGAAACTTCAACAGGTGATGTTGGAACAGGAATGCGTGATGCTGCTAATGACCAAGGATACAATTTTACGTTAAATTCGGTAGGAAGTAATATTTTTAATGATTGGTGTTGGAGTACAATCAAATCAGAGATAGATGCAGGAAGACCATTTGTTTGGAGTACTGATTTTGGTTGGGGAAGTGACGGTTGGCCTTGGGGTTTTGGTGGCGATGGACATTCTACATGCGCTTATGGATATATTCCAGAAACCAAACAGATTATTCTCTATCGTACTTGGGATGCTAGAGAACATTACTATAACTATTCGGGACAGTGGCTAGACTATTCTCAAGTAGATGCAATTACACCAAATTCGCCTATTTACTATGATGTAAAAATTTTAAGTCCAAAAGGTGATATAAGATTTAATGAGAATGGACAGGGTGAGCATTGGCAAGTTGGGATACCTCATTCAATAAGATGGGA
>CAZKNM010000086.1:4411-12887 GCA_964554135.1 uncultured Melioribacteraceae bacterium | reverse complement strand
TCACATCACGAACCGGGAGGATTTGCTATTAGAGAGGTCATAACATTTATACAAAACTTAAATGTCAATATAGTAGGAGCGGATATTGTTGAATACAATCCAACACGTGATTTAAACGAGGTAACCGGGATGGTAGCGGCGAAGTTGTTGAAAGAACTAATTGCGAAAATGATTTGATGTTTTATTTATCGATAGGAATTATTTTCTCATACAACTGAAAATCCTGAGTTGCCATAAATTTCGGTATGTTATTTCCTCTTTCTCTGTAAAAGTAAGTCCCGCAGCCCAACTGCAGCGCATCTTTGTTCAGAATATTTTTTCTATGGTCTTCCGAATTCATCCACATATCGACGACTTCCTCGGAGAGAGATAGATAGGTGTGGTTTGGTATTGGAGTTCCTCTCGGTGAATAACTGAAGTAATTATTACCCGAATCCAAAGGATAAATCACAATTCCTTCTTCATATTTTATTGCAAATGGAGTAGCAATATTCTCCGCTGCATATGGATTCGAAATTCCCGCAAACTTATATCTGTCGTTAGGTGTTTTGAGCACGTTGTTAAAAAGATCGATGTGATCGAAGAAATTCATTCTAACCATGCGTTTGGAATGTGCGGTTGCAGCATCTTCCAGAGATTTGTTAAATAAAGCAGGGGGCAAATTGTTTTTTACTCTGGCTTCGTTTGTTACGAAAAAGATTGCGGCGTTAAGCCTGGGATAATCGATGTTATCAAAATTAATTGTTTCTTTGAAAAGCTTGTCATTTCTAAAATTATTAAGTGTTGTTGAATTATAATTGTTGTATAGCCAGTTTTGAGAAAATGTAATGTTGACGAAAAGAATATTGATTAAAATGATATAGTAGTTTATTCTGGTAATGTTCATAGAGATAAGCAGGTGCATCATATATGATGTCCTTACTGTTATATGCTTTGTTCGATTATGTTATTAAATTGATTTAGCGCTTCGTCTATTTTAGAAATATCTTTTCCGCCAGCGGTTGCAAGGTGAGGTCTTCCGCCCCCGCCTCCACCGACAACTTTTGCTGCTTCACCCACAATTTTTCCCGCGGATAATATTTTATCTTTTATCAAGTCATCCGAAACAACGACTACAATACCAACCTTGCCTTCAATTTCCGAAATAAGCATGCCTACACCGCTTTTCATTTTCTCGCGCAGTTCGTCTCCCATAGATTTCAGTTCGTCCATGTTGGAAGCGTTAACTCTGCCCTTAAATATTTTTACTTCTTTAACAACTGATGGTGAATTGATAATACCGGCAATACCGCCGAGTTTATCCTGTAGTTTAAATTCCGCAAGTTCTTTCTCGAGCTTTTTCTTTTCAGAAAGAAGCTTTTCTATTTTCTCATCGGCTTCATGAATTTTCTTTTCTTGAGCATGAATATATTTTTCAACTCCGGCCCCGGTTACGGCTTCAATTCTTCTAACACCGCTGGCAATTGATGATTCACTGATGATCTTGAACATTCCGATTTGTGAACTGTTCTGCACATGTGTACCGCCGCAAAATTCCATAGTGAAATCGCCGAATTGGATAACGTTGACCTTTTCGCCGTATTTATCCCCGAAAAACATCAAAGCCCCCATCTTCTTCGCTTTTTCGAAAGGCGTATCGCGGTGTTGAATCCGTTCTAAATTTTCACGGATTTTTTCGTTAACAATCGCTTCAATCTCTTCCAGTTCTTTTTCACCTACCTTTTGGAAATGAGTGAAGTCGAACCGCAGTCTATCCGGTCCGACGTACGAACCCGACTGCTGAACATGTTCACCCAAGACTTTTCTTAATGCAGCGTGAAGCAGATGAGTTGCCGAGTGATTGCGCATTATATCCCATCTTCTTATAACATCAACAACAGCAGTAACTTTTGCTCCGTTCTTCAGTTTAATTTTATTTTTGTTTTCGACTATATGTATAATTTGATTGTTTATCTTTGCCAGCCCGATAACTTTAAATTGATTGTTTCCGATAAGCAGGTAACCATGGTCATCAGTCTGACCGCCGGATTCTGAATAGAAAGGAGTTCTATCCAGAATTATAAATGACTTGCCGTCTTCGTTTTTAATTCCAACAATTTTTGCTTCGTGTTCCAATTCATCGTAACCGCTGAATTGAGTTGGCTTATTGGTGGCTAGATCGAATGAATCGAGCGAATCAAAAGAGACATTAACAGCGGTCATCTTGTCTTTTGCGGATTTTCTCGCACGCTCTCTCTGTTCATCCATTAATTCATTAAAGCGTTTCTCGTCGATTGTCAATTCTTTTTCTTGAGCCATTAAGTTTGTTAAGTCCGGTGGGAAACCGAATGTATCGTATAATTTAAATACATCATCGCCGGGTATAACTTTAATACGTTTATCATTTACCGTTTTAACTATGTTCTCAAACAGTTCGATTCCTCTATCAAGCGTGATATTAAAACTCTCTTCTTCGGCTTTAATGATTTTTTCAATGTTGGATTGATTAGTTTCTATTTCGGTGAAAACGCTGCCCATTGTTTCAACAAGAATACCGACCAGTTTGTAAAGAAACGGTTCGTTCAGATTTAGTTTTCTTCCATAACGGGAAGCTCTTCTCAAAATTCTGCGGAGGACATAACCTCTTCCTTCATTGCCGGGTGTAGCACCGTCGGCAATTGCAAAAGTAAGTGCACGGATATGATCGGCAATAACGCGCATCGCTATTTGATGTTCTGCGGCTTTATATTTTACGCCGCTGATACCTTCGATTTGTTTTAGTATAGGTGTAAAGATGTCCGTATCGTAGTTAGAACTTTTACCCTGCAATACGGCACAGACTCTTTCAAATCCCATTCCGGTATCTACATGTTTAGCTGGAAGTTCATGCATGGTGCCTTTTTCATCTCTATTGTACTGGATGAAGACAAGATTCCAAATTTCAATGCATTCGGGTTTACCGGCATTAACCCATTTCGGATTTTCAAAATCGTCGCTTAAATTAATGTGTATTTCCGAGCAAGGTCCACACGGTCCTGTTTCACCCATTTCCCAGAAGTTATCTTTTTCGTCAAAACGCAAAATGTGTTTGGGATTTATGTCGGTTTCACTTTCCCAAAGTTTGTATGCTTCATCATCTGTTTTGTAAACGGTTGCCCATAATCTTTCCTTGGGAAGTTTCCATAATTGGGTCAATAGTTCCCAAGCCCAAGCGATAGCTTCTTTTTTATGGTAGTCACCGAACGACCAGTTGCCGAGCATTTCGAAAAATGTATGGTGATAGGTGTCGTGACCTACTTCTTCCAAGTCGTTGTGTTTACCGCTTACACGTATACATTTTTGTGTATTAGCCGCACGTTTATAATCGCGGGTACCTTTACCGAGAAAGACATCTTTGAATTGATTCATTCCCGCATTTGTAAAAAGTAGTGTCGGATCATCGAATGGAACAACCGGTGCACTGGATACAATTTTATGATTTTTAGATTCAAAAAAATCAAAAAACTGTCGCCTTATTTCTCTAGATGTCATAATTCAATTCTGTTATTGAATTGGTTTCATAAAGTGTAAATATAATAAATTCAATTTTAACAAAAACGAATAAGAGCAAAAGGAAAGAGGCTGTAATTCATTATAGTTCAGCAGATTTTACTTTGATTGATTTTTAACATTCATAGCTTTAGTTTTATATTACAAATAATAAGCGTACCACGGGTTGGTTTTGAGTAAGTACAAAGAATTTACCGATGTGGAATTACTAAAAAGCATTTCCAAGTTCGATTCAAGAGCCTTGGAGGAATTATACGACCGGTATTCCTGTATTTTATATACACTCACAAAAAAAATAGCTCCCGATCAAGAAACTACCGAGAATATCCTTGTTGATGTTTTTTCGATTATCTGGAAAAAAGCGGAAAAGCTTGACTTTGAAAAAGCAAGCGTTTTTACGTGGCTTATTTCGTTAGCACGTAATAAAGCCATTGATGTTGTGAGGAGAAGCCGATCATCCGAGATGAAGCTGGATCCGTATGATGATAAATATGAAAATTATTTTATTGTGCCAACTTTATCGAGTGAAATAGACAGCCTCGATCTTGAATCCGCCGTGAAATTCACACCTAAAGTGGAGAGAGCGTTATCAAAGCTTACTGATGCACAAAAGTATGTTATTCATTTAGCATTTTATGAAGGTTATACCTTGGATGAAATAGCAGATAAACTGAACATCCCTATCGATACTGTTCGGAGTAAAATTTTAACCGCACTTAATATTTTTAAGGATAATTTAGCAGTAGGTTGACGTATGGACGAGAAGGTAATACATGAAATGATGAGCGCTTTTGCGGCTGGATGCATGGATAAAGAGAATTATATTAATTTCAAAAACTACATTGATTCCCAAGGCGAACTTCCCTATAGAGAATTAGGTGAATTGCAAAACCTCACGGCAATGGTCCCGCTCATTTTAGAACTTGAACTTCCTGATATCAAATTGAAAGATCGTATTGCAAAGAAATTAATAGGTATGCAAGACGAAATAAAAGCAAAAATAAAAGAGAGAAAGACTAAAACGAGAAGCACAAAAGAAAAGGCGGTTATTCCTCCCGAAACAGAGCTTCCCCACAAAGCAAAAATTACAAAAGACATTTTGACCGAAACTTTCGAACGGACCACCGATAAAAAACAGAAAACCCTTTCGAAGGAAAAGAAAAAAGAACCGAAAAGGTTTTCGCACTTACTGCTTTGGATAGGATTCATTTTGATTGCCGTACTTCTCGGCGGACTCTCGTATTATTTTTATAATTCTAGTAAATCGCTTAATACCGAAATATTAAATCTGAAAAATGAAGTTACCTCACTACAGGAAGAAATTTTATCAAACAAAGATTTCCTGAGTAATTACAATTCTCTGATTGAGTTTTTCAGTTACAAGGATATTGCAGTTATCGATTTAATACCGGCTGAAGAAAATTCTCCTTCGTCGGGGAAATTGTTTATTACATATGCCCAGCTTAAGGGTCTTCTTGAAATGAATAATATACCTGCTCTCCCCACAGAACAGGTGTACCAACTATGGATTGTAACAAATGGAGTCTCTTATTCGATAGGAACTTTTTCACCCTCTGTGAAAGAAAGGTATTTCGAGATACAGCAGATGCCTTACATTTCGAAAGAAGATTTAGAACTAGTAAGACTAACAATTGAACCGCGAGATGGATCTCCCACACCTCAAGGGCAGACTTTTCTATATGGTGTAGTGGTTCAACCGAGAACTAGAAGAAGATAAGTTATTTATACCTGCCAGCTAAAAATAAAAATCCCAAGATTATTAAAACTGCAGGCCAAAAATCTAAAATATATCCGCTTATTCTGTTTGCAAAGATCAATAAATAACCTGATGTTATTACAAATGTAAAAAGCAGACTAAAGAAAATTAGGATTGTACCGGAAATTAAAAATGCTTTTGCTTTCATATTCTCTATGAAAAGCATAATGAATCCAGCACCGGTAAGAAAAAAAATTGTCGGTAAATAAATTATGTTCTGACCGATAATACTATAGTGGTTTGAAACATATAGAAAGATTCCATATAGAAAAGTAATTGTGGCAAGATATAAACCTGCTCTCCGGTTGCTATAGAAAGAAAGATACACTGCAGAAATTCCCGCAATCATTAGTAAAATGCTTATCACGGTATAATTGTCTGGATTAATTACGTTGAATGGATTGATTAGATAAATCAAACCAAAAGTAATGAATGTATAACCGGTTATGTTGTTAAATTTCATCGGCGTTCAGATCTTTTTCAAAAGAGACAATTAGAGCAAATATAAAATAGATTACTAAAGATATACCTGCAGTAATAAATAATGATATTACCCAAACAACTCTCAGCAAAGTAGTTTCGACATTTAAATATTTTGCCAAACCACCGCAGACTCCCATGAATCTTCTATCGGATTTTGATCTGGTAAATTCTGTTGAAAGGTTTTCTTGTGTTTTCAGAATCGGTTCTTTAGCTTTTATGAAATATATTCCCAAGCCGATTATTGCTACAACGATTAAATAGTGAGCTTGAAGATTAAAATTTCCTAATAGATAAAAGAGCCCTGTCGGCTTGAGTATAAAATAAATTCCTAAAAGGATGAAAATTGTGCCCGCAATAGTTTTAAGATCGGCATTTTTAATAATACCGATTTCTTCTTCCGTAAATTCATCATCGGCCGGTATTAGCGGAATCAACAATGTTACTGCGATATAAAGGGCAATACCCCAACCACCTAAAAGTGTGACGAGCACGAAAATTATTCTAATTAAATTAGGTTCTGTGTGAAGATATTCTCCCAATCCCCCGCAAATACCTGAAAGAACCGAATTAGATGCGGAACGAGAAAATTTTACGGGGTGATAAATTTCAATCTCCTCGTTTTCGAGTTTTTCATCCTTTTTTTCGAAATCTTTATCGGTATGGTTATCGTCCATTCTCTAAAATGCAATATTATTCGCTCCAAATATAATGATTTGCAAGTAAGTCAGTAATAGTAAAAAGTTAAGATAGAATATTAGTCGGTTAGATGGCAGATTTTGGGGAGGGACATCGGAGATATTTTTAATGTTTTTGCACTTTATTTTTCTCGTATATAAAAGTAATGATATTTCATAACGGTGGGATTGATTTAATGTGGAATCATTTGTAAGATTAACCGTTGAATAAAAAATAAATTTTATGCAGATACCGGAATTTCAATCATTGGGGGAGCTGCTGGTTATTACAGGCATACTGATTTGTGTGGTCGGACTTGTTCTTATCTTTTTTGATAAAATTCCCTTGCTCGGGAAATTACCCGGAGATATAATAATTAAAAAAAAGAATTTCACCATTTATTTCCCGATTGTCACTTCTATCATTCTTAGTTTGATTATTACATTGATTCTTTATTTCCTGCGAAGATGACGCAGAGAAGCCGCCAGTGATTTTGCAAGTACGTCTTTGATCGTTTCCCAATTGGTAGTGTTTTGATAAAGAAATTTTTGATTCACCTCTAACTCAACCCCGATATATTTTTTATCCCCGAATTGTTTCCTGAAATAACTTGTGAGACTATCGGCAACACCGCGGTACGGATAGTTAAACCTAACGTTATATTGAGAAATCTCAGTTATATTTTCTTTCCAGGTTTTGCAAAATTTCTTCTCGGTCTTTTTTTGTGGATCGTAAAGAAGACCAATATCGGTTTTTCTTTTATTGCCATTCAACACCGGTGTGAATGTGTGTACGGAGATGTGAATAACGAGATTATTTTGGTTGATTATTCGTCGGACTTTTTCTTCAACAGATTTGATGTATGGGAAATAGTGTTTGGATTTGATTTGCTCTTTTATTTCATCCGCAAGAGGTTTGGTAATGTTAGAAAAAAGTTTTGGATTGATAACGGTTCTGTTCAGATCAATAAGTAATCGGCTAGTTACGTAATGAAAGAAAAAATCGCCTGATGTTTTGTAAAGATTATCTGCAAGTTCCAGCGCTCCAGTGTCATAACCTCTGTGAGAAGCGAGAATATTTTTATGTTTATTGAACAGCTGAAAGAACTCGCGGGGAATTTTATTTCCACCGTGCTCGCAGGTGATAATGATCCTCATTGTTTTCACGGGAGGAACATCTCGTTATTTCTGAGGCAATCGCTTAATTGTTGATAAATATTAATGATATTAGCTCGTGAAAAGTTATCATTGATGGCTTTAAGAATTCGTGTTGATAGCGTTCCGCTACTTTGAATTGTTTCCAGCAGTGTTAAGGTTTTTTGATCTAATTCTAACTCGTCTATGATGTGTTTCCATAATTCCTTTGAAGTGCAGCGGCTTTTTTCATAACCGAACATTTTAAGATATTTTTCATTGGTTATGAGAGTGTTTTCGGCATCTTTTATATTTTCGTTCAGTATTCTGAAAAGATGTTCTTCGCCCCATTCCATTTGAGATTCGGTGCGACTCCATTTTTCATTAATCAAGCTTTTAAGCAGAACGCTTATCAGTTCTACTATGGCAAGATCGGCTGCAGGGCATTCTTGACTATCGATTGTCCTAATTTCAATTGTATATCTATCGTATCGTGCTATTGCACCCCTTGAATTGAGCCATTCGTGCTGTAGTGCTTTTTTCGGATCGTGTGTTAAGATATCCTTATAGATTTTCTTGAATATAATTTCACGGTAATCTTTTTTCGTGTATACTCTTTCGGGTATAACTATTCCTGTAAGTGACGGAATTTTTTTCTGGTTGGTTCTATAGTATTCTAGTCTTGCGTCTAGCAATTTCGTGTTCTTACCATCGAGTATTGGTGTGCTTGCTGATATTGCGGGAAGTATGGGAAGAATTAATCTGATAGCGGCATGCAACTTGCCGAATTCTTCATCGTTGGCAAAAGGGAAATTAAGATGCAGACTTTGCAGGTTAGACCACCCATGTCCGCGGCAATCGAATATTTTGTTATATGCTT
>CAZKNM010000086.1:0-4401 GCA_964554135.1 uncultured Melioribacteraceae bacterium | reverse complement strand
CGTAAACGGGATTATATTCATGCGGCCACAGATGAGTTTCGGTAAATGGATCCATAAATGGGTGCGCACCCGTTGGTAAAAGTTTTGAGTTATATTTTTCAAGGATTCGGTTTATATGAATTACATTTTTATGAAACATTGCAGAGAGAGAGGACAATCCTTTAGCCGGTCCATTTGTTTTCAATTCAATCACATGAAGTACGAGTTCGTTTGACCATGCGATTCCGTTCAGTTCGACATCGGTGATGAATTTTTTTGCGACATCATATATTACTTTATCGGCAATCGGTTTGATGGATAGATTGTTTTTATCGACAATCATGTACTCAAGCTCAACACCATATCCTTCAAATAAATGTAAACGTCGTCTCATATTTCAATTTCCTTCAGCATGCGAATTTTCTCCATCCTTTCTTTAAATCCTTTCATGATTGTTAAATATAACTCCTCTTTCAAAAGAGCGTCTTCAATTCCGCTTTCAATGCTTGGATTATCGTTTATCTCAATTATAAAAACTCTATCACCGATTTGTTTTAAGTCTACACCGTAAAGACCATCTCCAATTAAGTTGGCTGCACGAAGTGCTGTTTGAATAACCTTGGCAGGTACCTGATCTAGAGAAATGGTTTCGTAACGTCCGGAGTCATAACTTGTTTTTCCTCTCCAATTATAAATTTGCCAATGATCTTTTGCCATGTAGTATTTGCATGCGAAAAGTGCGGTTTTATTGAAAACACCCACACGCCAGTCGAAATCGGAGTAGGTGTATTCCTGGGCAATGATTAAGTCGGATGTTTCAAAAAGTTGTTCAACTGCTTCGGTTAACTGTTCTTTGTTTTCAACTTTAACGACACCTTGAGAGAATGAACTATCCGGTTGTTTAAGGACAATCGGGAAACTTAATCCGTTCTCCAAGTCGTTTCTCTTTTCCTTGTGAACAATCAATGTTTTGGGAGTCGGTACTTTAGCTTTTGTTAATATTTCCGCGAGGTAAACTTTATTTGTACATTTTAAAATTGACCATGGATCATCAATAACTATCAAGCCCTCGGTTTGTGCCCGTCTGGAAAATCTATATGTAAAGTGATTAACCGCGGTTGTAGCCCTGATAAATAAGGCGTCGAATTCGGGTATGCGGCTGTAATCGTCTTTGGTAATGATTTCGGAACTTATTCCTATCTTCTCTCCGGCATCGATGAAATTTTTAATTGCTCGTTTATCGGATGAAGGTTCAGCCTCTTCTGGATTGACTAAAATCGCTAGGTCGAACATCGACATTGGAATTTTAGCCCAATGAATTCTCTTCTTGGAAAAATAGACTTCTGCAAATTGAATCAGATATGGTCTATGAGAATCGGGCACTTCGTTTATTGGAATAGGAGAAATGTTTTGAAGTATCCATCTCTTGTTGTAAATGAAATGAGCACGTATCATCGGTGCTTGAAATAAATTGTACAATTGCGTGCTTAAATTTTCATACTGCTTGGCAAGATTGTGTCCGAAATAAATGCTTAAGTCGAAATTTTTTGATTTCAATTTCTTCAGACTTCTCTGAATTATATCATCCAGATCATCAGAAATGCTGCGGATGATTGTTTGCGATTTGAAATCCTGAATCGTTGAAACGTTCGGGAAGGCTCTGTGTCCTCTTGCTTCGGCAAGTAACGATACATAATAGCCGGTTGCCTGATATTTGTAAGACCGGCACAGGTTAAATATTCTGGCGTTTCGTATTTCGGCGTATTTACTTTCGGTCAGGTAAGACCTGGCTGCAGCGATTTCGATACCTTCGATTTTAAAATCCCAATCCTTTGGATTATTTACAACAACAATGGTTTTCATTTTAGTCTTTTGGTTGAATTATTAATAGATTGGAGTCGTAAGTAACGATTCCAAGCATAATAGAGTTGATTAATCGTGCGGTATCTACGGAATAGTAATTGTCGTTCGAAACGGGATTTTCCTTATATGGATCGGCAACGATGACTTCATTATTTTCATTGAAGCAACAGAGGACTACAAAATGTCCGGTAACGAATCCTTTGACATTATCGTAAAGCGTAATATTTTTATTGGTTGTATGCTCACGCGAACAGTTGTAAAGGTAAGTTGCACTTAAACCGGTGAGTATTGGAATTTTTTTATCAAAGTATTTGCTCAGGAGATTCGGAGTTAAATCTTCAAATAAGATCTCACCACCGAGTTTCAAATACTTGACGTACGCTTTAGATGCATCCTCTAATTTTTTCCCCTTTTTGAATTTCAATTGTTCCTTTAATTTTTTAGTAAGATCGGCGTCAGCATTATTAAACCATGTGGGATCAAAAACCTTTAGATTGTAGGTATATATTTTTGTTTTATATCCTCTTTTAAGAGCATGATTTGCAAGCATCACGTTTAATGTTCCTCCCCCGCTAAGATAACGTACTTCAGATATAACTTGTTCTAATGTAATATTATCACCGTAGTAACTGTAAACGGCATGTAAACTAGTAGGACCGCATGTTACATCATTGGGTTGATTTTGAATTTTCAGCGGAATCATTTTTCTTATTAATACACAAAATATAACGTCAATATATATGCTATTTTTTGAAATAACAAAAGTGAATTTTAACAAGAATAATCCTTTCGTTTTTTCTTAATTACTTTTAATTTATGATAAATTATTATTTGTATTCTTACATTAGTTTGAAAAGACTTAACCACAAATACAGCACGGAGTAAACATGCTATCAAAATTTTTCAAACTCGACGAACTCGGAACAACGGTAAAACAAGAAATCATCGCCGGCGCCACTACTTTTGTAACCATGGCTTATATCATTATAGTTAATCCGAAAATTTTGGAAGCTGCGGGAATTCCATTCGGACCGTCGATGGTTGCAACAATTATAAGCGCGTTCTTCGGAACATTGGCAATGGGAGTGTATGCGAAAAGACCCTTTGCAATAGCGCCTTACATGGGAGAAAATGCTTTCATTGCTTTTACCGTTGTAAAAGTATTAGGCTACAGCTGGCAGACTGCTATAGGAGCCATTTTTATTGGTGGTGTACTCTTTACAATATTAACAGTTGTTAAAATCCGAAGCTGGCTGGCCAATGCAATACCTGACGGATTGAAAATAGCATTTGCGGTGGGCATAGGGTTTTTCTTAACATTTATCGGATTGAATGAAACGGGTATCGTTAGCATAGGAGTGCCGGGGGCACCTGTTCATGTTGGGAATTTCCATGAACCGGCAATACAACTCGCAATACTAAGTTTCTTATTGATTGGTTTTTTGATGATCAAGAAAGTTAACGGTTCGATATTAATCGGAATAATTTCGATTAGTTTACTGGGCTTTATTTTAGGTGTAACACCGTTACCGGAACAGTGGATCAGTTTACCTCCCGATATTAGTCCCATTTTATTTAAGCTCGATATTGCCGGAGCTTTAACATGGGGATTTTTTGCGGTAATATTAACCGTCTTTGTAATGGATTTTGTTGATACGATGGGAACTCTGATAGGTGTTTCATTCAAAGCCGGCTTACTTGATGAAAACGGTAATCTTCCCGAGATAGAAAAGCCAATGTTATGTGACGCTCTTGCAACGGTTGTCGGTGCTTTGTTGGGAACAACAACAACCGGAACTTACATTGAATCCGCTGCAGGAATTCAAGCCGGAGGTAAATCCGGATTGACATCTGTTGTTACGGCAATTTTATTTTTGACTGCGTTGTTTTTTGCTCCGTTCTTTACGGCGATACCTGCCTATGCTTACGGTTCGGCGTTAATTATAGTCGGTTTATTAATGATGTCACCGATAGCAAAAATAAATTTTGATGATTTGAAAGAATTGATTCCGGTGTTTGTGACAATAACGCTAATGAGTTTTACATATAATCTTGGTATCGGCATGACGGCTGGTTTCGTTGTTTATCCATTGACAAGTTTGGTCTCGGGAAAAATTAAAGAAGTATCGGCCGGTATGTGGGTTTTGTTTGTATTTTCAATCTTGTTTTATATTTTTTATCCGTATTGATGAATCCCAAATCGGATATGATACATCACATATAAAGAAGAAAAAATATTTTTGGAGCTAAAATGACAGAAGCAAAGGCAGTAGTTAAACAATTACAGGGAATAACGTTCGCGGGTAAAACCGATTCCAACCATTGGGTGATGATGGATGGACCTGAAAATTTCGGCGGCAGTGATGCGGGTATCAGACCTAAAGAATTATTATTGCTAGCTTTAGGCGGCTGTACGGGGAGCGACGTTGCCTCCATACTTCAAAAGCGGAGAATTAAGATGGATGGTTTTGAGTTAAATCTTAAGGCCGAAGTAACCGAGGAACATCCTAAGGTATACAAAAATATACACGTTGAGTATGTATTTTACGGTAAAGATAT
>CAZKNM010000085.1:0-12994 GCA_964554135.1 uncultured Melioribacteraceae bacterium | reverse complement strand
GTTGTGGGCTTTCCTTAAAATCAGAAAAAAATGGTGGTTGCTGCCAATAATTATTTTTCTTGTATTATTAGGCGGATTAATAATTTTAACACAAGGATCGGCATTAGCGCCGTTTATTTACGCGATATTTTAATCTATTCGATATTTTATTTAAGGAATGATCTTAGATTTTGTAAAAAGGCTATCGATTACAGATAGCCTTTTTAAATTTGTGATTTTATTTCAGAATGTAGATCTGATATGGTAGTAATGGAATTGAGAATATGGAATTTTCACGTATGAATTTTTGACCTGTTATTAGGTCTGTAACTAATTCCCCGATATCTCTGAATTCCTCCATTCCGGCTTCAATAGTAACTGATTCATTTTGGTTATTCAAAATCACGAAGATGGTTTCGTTTTCAAAAGTTCTCTTGTATCCCAAAACATTTTTCGGTTCATCAAGTAAGAAGAAATTTATATCACCGAGTGATAAGCATTTGTTTCCCTCTCTTATCGAGATTAATTTCTTATACCACTCAAATAGATCGGTACTGAATTTCACTTCATCATTGGGGCGTTTTTTACCAAATGGGTGAGTGGTTTCATTCTCATAAGCAAATTCAGACCATACCATCGGTTTGCGACAGTTGGGATCATCGCCGCCCCACATTCCAGCTTCATCTCCGTAATAAACCATTGGAGCACCCGGCATTGACATTTGAATACCAACCATTAATTTTTGTTTCATCCTTTCAATGTAGTTTGGCTTTCTGATTTCATAATTATTATCCGGTCTCACGATAGCGTTATGATCATACCAAATGTCAGGATTAACTATCATAGAAGCTAATCTTTCGGTGTCGTGGCTTCCCAATAAATTCATCAATACATATAGGTTATCTTTATAATAATCTTTGTACTGGGTTTGTAGACTATCGATAAAAGAATGCTTATCGATTTTAGTATTAACATCACTCACGAATTTTTTCACTGCTCTTGTAAATCGGTAATTCATAGCGGCATCAAATACATCACCTTGCAGCCAGGGGGAAGCGTTAAACATTACATCGTTCGGCCAATCTTTCCACCAAATTTCTCCTGTTAGATATGCATTGGGATTTATATCCTTCACCCATGTTCTGAATTCTTTCCAGAAATTGATTTTTACCATATCAGCAACATCAAGTCTCCAGCCGTCAATTCCATCCGATGGATCCCTGTCCTGGTTTGGATCCATCCAGCGTTTTACTACTGCATAGATGTGCTCGCGTGGTCCATCAACTAAACCATTGTCATCTTCTCTGATTTCAGGTAGTTCTTTTACTCCGTACCAACCAGAGTAATCAAATTCATTCTCAGGAGTATTTGAGTCATCCCAGGAATTAATGAAAAACCAATCTTTAAACGGAGATTTTTCTTGATTTCGCAAAACATCTTCAAATGCCCAAAATGTATTACCAACATGATTGAAAACTCCATCGATGATTATTTTCATTTCTCTTTTGTGACATTCCTGAATAAGTTGTAAAAATAATTTATCGGCCGTAGTCCATTGCCATGTTGACGGATCGTTAGGATTTTCCTGCGCCCATATTTCGCGGTCTTTTGCAGGATCAGGTCCGAAATTATTATCAATGTGGTGATACATTGTTGCGTCGTACTTATGAAGTGAAGGGGACTCGAATAAAGGATTAAAATATAATGCCGTAACTCCCAAACCTTGGAGGTAATCTAGCTTATTGATTATACCTTGTAAGTCGCCGCCGTAACGTCTTGTCCCGATATTCCAATAGAAGTCATTCCCGTTTGCTTTTTCCCATGGATTTAGTTTGTACCAGTCGGATGTCCATTGTGAAATCTGCCATTCACTTGGTATAAAATGAGGCCATCCACCTTTTAGATCAATCGGTGTGGGATCGTTTGATTTATCACCGTTACAGAATCTTTCTGGAAATATTTGATACCAGACTGCTTCCTTTGCCCAAGCAGGCACACGCGGAATAATTTGTTTTTCATCCGCACAAGAATTAAGTGTAAAAATCATAATTGCAAGTAACAACAATGCTACATTCTTCATTATGCCTCCTCTTTCTCTTTTATAAGGAAGTAAAAAAAATAATAATTATGTTATCTCATTAATATCATCTTTTTTGCATCAAAGTAATTTTTTGTTTTAAGAACATAAAAGTAGATGCCGCTGGCAACTGGATTTCCATAATTATCATGTCCATCCCATGAAGTCTGATGGACTCCTTTTCTCTGTTCTTTATTAATAAGATTTCTTATTTCTTGACCAATAGCATTGTAAATTTTCAATGTAACATAAGAAGTTTCCCTCAAAGAATAATTTATTATCGTCGAAGGATTAAACGGATTAGGGTAATTCTGTGATAATGAATATTGATCAGGTATTGGTTTATTAAAATCATTGATCTCGGTATAAATCCCCGCTTCGGGTGTCGGTAATTTCAAGGTTGAATAAATATGAAATTCACCTGGAGCCATATTTATTTCTGCTTGAGTGTCGGTGACTTCAATACTATCGCCAGAGAAGAAGTCATACCATCGTCCGACATTTTGGAAATTAGGATTAACGATTCTATCTATAATTCCGAAATTGCCAATAATAGTGACATTCATTGAGAGGTGGGTAAGGTTGATTCTTTTAGCTGAGAGTGAACCGTAAATTTCAAAATCATCGGTGCTGAAAACTTCATAATTCCTTTTTAAGTTAATGAGTGCCGCGATTGTTTTGTATAAATTTTTTCGCTCAATATTGTCGTAATAATCCCACCTAATTGGTTTATTACATACACGACAATCATAATTTATTGAATAATCATAACCGAGTTCACCAAACATCCACAGCATTTTCGGTCCAGGAACAGTATAGAAAAATGTAGAAGCGAGCTTAACACGATTAAGTCCTGTTTTGGTATTTTTTATATTATAATCATCGCTGTTTTTGCCTTCCGTTTTAGTTCGGTACATCATTCTTTCTTCATCGTGGCTTTCCATATAACCTACAAGGTGAGGTGAAGTGAATCCATGAGTCTTGTATGATATTCTACTGAATCCGGCACTGTTACCTATCGCTGCCGACTGGTAACTTCCACTCATATTACTCCAGAGCATCATCCCGTAATCCGCAAGTTCCGTCTCCTCATCGTCGTCGGCGAAATGTTCGAGTATTACGTAAGCATCGGGAATAACTTCCCAAATTTTATCCGCCATTCTTTTAAGAATTGCAATTCTCGATTCATCTCTGCTGGAACCGCAATT
The DNA here is from genome assembly GCA_964554135.1 of uncultured Melioribacteraceae bacterium. GTDB lineage: Bacteria > Bacteroidota > Ignavibacteria > Ignavibacteriales > Melioribacteraceae > CAZKNM01. The sequence continues at coordinate 9,730 of CAZKNM010000085.1, read as the reverse complement.
GTCACCAATCCCATCTGATGGCGTGTTGGTAAAACCTTTTGTAAAATCGAACCTGAATCCATCGAATTTATATTCCGTTAACCAATGTCTATTTACTCTATCTACAAAAGCCTGGGTTGAGGGACTTTCATGATTGAAATCAAAACCCCAACTAAAACAGGTATGAGGTGCTGTGACATTGAACCATGGATTTTCTGCAGTTGGTGCTGAACCATCAAAATAAAGACGTACTAAGGGATTCAATCCATATGCATGATTTAATACTATATCGAGGATTACAGCAATTCCTTTTTGGTGTGCTGCATCGATAAAGGCTTTGAGGTCATTCTTGGTGCCGTAATATTTATCCGGAGTGAAATACATCATCGGATTATATCCCCAGCTTTCGTTACCTTCAAATTCAGAAATAGGCATAAGTTCAATCGCATTAACACCAAGTTTTACAAAATAATCGAGTGTATCAATCAGAGTCTGATAATGATGGGTTGATACAAAATCTCTAACCAATAATTCATAAATAATTAAGTTAGTCTTATTCGGGCGTTGAAAATTCGGCACTTGCCATTGATACTCTTCTTGAGCAGTCTGAAATATAGAAACAATGTTGGATGTTTTATCAGTCGGATAATCTTTTAAATTCGGATAAGTAATATTAGTGATGTACTGGTCGTTCCACGGATCAAGAATTTTATCTGCATACGGATCTGGAATGCGGAGATCACCGTCAACTAAATATTGAAAACCATATTCTTCCAGAGTAAGGTTTGTTAGAGTTACCCAATATATTGTTCCATCAGTTGTGCGGTTCATATAATAATTGTAATTAAAATCCCAAGCTTCATTATCTGTTGGGGCGAATTCCCAATTATTAAAATCTCCAATTACATAGACGAAGTCCTTAAATGGAGCATAAAGTACAAGAGTAACTGTGTTGTCGTCTATATAATTAATGCCTGGTTCGACACCAGCTGGTAATTCTTGTACTGTTACTGCATTGCGTGTGATGATATAAGATGAATCGGAGGCGATATTTCCTTCAGTGTCTTTTGCAACGGCTTTGACTTTTTTTCTGCCGGCATCATTTACATCATATGTAAAGATCAATGTATCGTTAATTACCTGAGCGACAAGCGTTTGATCGATATAGAGGAACAGAGTATCACCTGTATTTGTTGTGACTGTAAAATCGATTTGATCACCGACTTCGGGGAAGACCGGAAGCGTTCCTGGTTCAGAGATTTGAACGTTCAATCCTTCCTCAAAAATCTGAACTAAAATATCTTCTGTTTGACGAGAAGCATCTGAACTTCTAAAAACGAAACAGAGCCTGGTTATATGTTCATTAGCATTTGTTACGTTGTAGAATTGACGAGGATTATCAATGACCAGCTGGTAAAGATCAGTATCAATTCTGGTTAACTGTGGCTGAATAGAATTATCGCCCCAGGGATCTATTACATAAGCCCAATCAACCGGGCTGAGATTTGTTAATACTCCTGTATGGGTATATAATTGCCCTGGATATCCTACCAAGGATTGATTCGTTGCCTCTCTTGCATTAAAAGTTATTACTATATAATCGGTTTCGGTTGGGAAAGCAGGAGCGCTCGTAATTTTTTGTGCGAATGAAATGGAAAAAAAAGAAAAAGCTATAATTATTGTGAAAATATATTTCATAATAGCCCTCGGGGGAAATCTATTTGCTGAATGACTTGATATGCAAATATATCAACAAATTCGTAATGATATTTTATTTAATAAACATATTCGGTTCGATATTAATTTATAATTTTATTTACAAAAATTGGCTATTTTATCAGGGTTATTTGTGAATGCTCATCAATGAATTAATCTAACAAAACACAATTATAGAAGGTGCCTGATATGCTGGAAATCCAAAAGAAATTAACGAATGCATTTTATATGCTTCTAAGTTTACCTGCAACCGCAATGGGTTTCGCGCTTTCAATTCAGATTGCAGCATTAAGCTGGATATTAAACACAAAGTACGGTTTGGATATTCACGAGATAGGAATCGTTTGGTCAGCCGGTCCGTTGGCTGGAATATTTGGTCAGGTTATTATCGGTTTAATCAGTGATAAAGTATGGTTTTGGGGAGGGCGCCGTCGCCCATTCATTTTGATAGGTGGAACACTTGCCGCTTTAATGTTGATCGCTCTACCCAATATCGATAAAGTGAATGATTATCTAGGTATTGGAAGTTTGATGGCAGTTGCTTTGGTAGTCGCTTTAACCCTCGACCTTGCAATAAATATAAGTTTTAATCCGACTCGTTCAATTATTGCGGACGTTACTCCGGAAGGTATACCAAGAACAAAAGGTTATACATGGATGCAAACAATTTCTGGAACGTTCGGCGTTCTGGCGTATTTGATCGGTGCAATTTTCGGTAATTATTTTCTAATCTATTCCGGAGCCATTTTAGTATTACTTTTCTCTATCATACCGATGTTCTTCATCTCGGAAAGTAAAGAGTTGGAAGTTATAGCAGATGAAAAGCTAAAGAAACAACCAAGTACAAAAACTCAATGGGGACAGTTATTAAGAATTTACATAGCTCATGGATTTTCATGGATTGGTGTTCAGACAATGTTCGTTTATATTATAATTTTTATTAAGCAAAAGTTTTTTGCAGTAACTGATTTTCAAGCAGAGTTATCGGGGGATATTAATGTAGAGATCGGATGGATAATTTCAATAGCGTTTTTGGTATTGAATGCAGTCGGTGCTATTTTACCGGTGTTTGTACTTGAACCGATAACGGAAAAACTTGGTAGAGTAAGGACTCACATATATTGTGTGGCAACAATGGCAATCGGGTATTATGCAATCCTATTTTTCGGTTCTTCCACAATATCAATGTTTATTATTATGGCTATTCTTGGTATCGGTTGGGCTGCAATTGTAAGTTTGCCGTTCGCTATTATGTCCGAAAAAGTTGACAAAAACCGGATGGGATTTTTTATGGGTATCTTCAATCTATCAGTTGTGTTGCCGCAATTGATTGTTAGTTTGGTCTTAGGATTTGTAATTGAAAGTGCTGTAGATAAGAATCTGATTTTCATTATCAGCGGTGTTTCGTTAACTGTGTCCACACTTTTGTGGTTTTTAGTTAAAGATGATTTCAAACGCAAACAGAATTGATATAATATTTTTTGTTAAACAAAAAATAAAAGGGGAATAAATGGCGAGATTTCCTAAGTACATTTACTTCATCTTGCAGATTGTATTAGTCTCATGTCAATCCTCCGTTGAGACAAAGATTAAAGAAATCATTCAACCTGTTAAATTAACAGCAGGTATTCCTGATACGGTAATTATTAGCGATATGTTTTATGCCGAGGATTATGATGTAAACTTTCTATTGAACGAATTTATTTCCGTTGATTTCAATAAAGATAAAAGCAAGGTAGTCTTCACTCCCAACATGGAGTTTGAAGGAATGACCTTGCTTGGTTTTGATTATGGGGGAGAGGAATACCAATTTCCTGTGATTGTTAAAAGGCGGAATTTTCATACATTCAAGCTAAAGTCAAAAGAAGAATATAAAAAGATCACGCTATTCGGTAGTTTTAACGGTTGGAATCGACAGCAATACCCTATGACAGATGATAATACAGACGGCATATTAGCAGTGACCATATCTCTTGAACCGGGAACACATCAATACAAATTTTTCAGTGACGGTAAAGAATTCATCGATCCGGCTAATGATGTGAAGATTCCAAACGGTTTCGGTGATTTTAATTCTATTTTGGTAGTGCCGCAGCGGTTCACTGAAAACACTTTTTTGCATATTATCAAACATTCCGAAACCGACAATACTGTGGTTTTTACGTTTCAGTACGAACGGAAAGATCATTCAGGAAAGTTAATATACACTAATCTTATTCCCTTGTTAAACAATAAAAAAATACATGAAGATGAAATTGACATTCAAGAAGATAAGATTACACTTACTTTTGATAAAGATGAACTCCATGGTGATCAAACTGTTAGGTTAACGGTAATTCAGGACGGTCAGAATACAAACACTCAGTTTGTCATTTTAAGAGATGGCAAACCTGTAGGTATGAATAATTACTTTATCTGGTACGACAGCATCATTTATTCTTTGATGATAGACAGGTTCAATGACGGTAATCCTTCGATCAATAAACCTGTTGTGCATGATTCGCTCTCAGTGAAAACCAATTATATGGGAGGAGATTTTCAGGGTATCATCAACAAATTGAACGAAGGTTATTTCGACTCGTTAGGAATAAATGTATTATGGATTTCCCCGGTTTATGATAATCCCAACGAAGCATTCAGAGAGTATCCTGCGCCGCATAGATGGTTTTCCGGTTATCATGGGTATTGGCCAATTTCTCTGGATAGCGTAGAAGAAAAATTCGGCGACATGAACAAGTTGAAAGAACTCATAAATACGGCGCATATGCATAACATTCGTGTGTTGCTGGATTTTGTTTCGAATCATGTGCATGAGCAGCATCCGTATTATAAAGAACATCGTGATTGGTTCGGCAAGCTTGAACTTCCCAATGGTAGATTGAATCTGCGGTTCTGGGATGAATTCAGATTGACAACATGGTTCGAGCCTTACCTCCCATCGTTCGATTATGAAAACTCCTCCGAAGCGTTGGAAACCATGACCGATAATGCAATCTGGTGGTTGAAAGAAACAGGGGCAGACGGCTTCCGGCACGATGCGGTTAAACACGTACCTAACATTTTCTGGCGAAGACTCACGCAAAAGCTGAAAAAAGAAATAGAGATACCTGAGAATAAAATTGTTTACCAGATAGGGGAGACTTTCGGAAATTATGATCTTGTTAGTTCTTATGTAAATCATGGACAGTTGAGTGCCCAATTTAATTTTGAAATATACAATGTTGCACAGGCAGCGTTTATTGATCCAAATGTTTCTTTCGCCGGGGTGGAATCGGAAATGCAAAAAACATTTTCGGTATATGGTAATTTGCATCTGATGGGGAACATAATGGATAGTCATGACAAAAACAGATTCATGGCTTATGCCGACGGTGATTTGGATTTAAGTCAATGGAGCGCTATCGAGGAAGGATGGAACAATCCGCCTAGAGTTGATCATCCATCGAGCTATAAGAAGACGGAACTTTACATGGCTTTCATGATGACAATACCCGGTTTGCCCGTAATTTATTACGGCAGCGAGTTCGGGATGACAGGCGCTTCCGATCCCGATAATAGAAGAATGATGCGTTTTGATGATCAGTTAAATGGTTACGAAAAAAATATGTTGAATGAGGTCTCGAAAATTACAAAGCTCCGTGATAAGCATTCTTCACTTAGATATGGCGATTTTTACACATTGGTTGCAGATAAAAATCTTTTCTGTTATATCCGTTCCGATTTCAATGAGAGAATTTTAGTTGCGCTAAACAAAAATGAGAAAGCGCAAAATGTTGAACTTACTTTACCGGTAGAATATGATATCAAAATAGTTTACGATCTGATTACAAATGAAGAAATTGATTTACGGAGTAATGTATTAATAATCACTGTGGAAGGAATCGGTTGGAAGACGATGAAACTGGATTAAAAATAGAAAGAACTGATTAAACCTTCTGGAATAATTATCTCGGAGGTTTTTTATTTTAAACATCGACATCATCAACAAATTTAACTAGTACTGCCGCAACAATCATTGAAATACCTCCAAGAACGACAGCATAGATTGCTTCATTACCGAAAAGATTTCTAACAAAGAAACCTAAAATTGCGGCAGCCGTTATTTGAGGAATAACAATGAAGAAATTAAATATTCCCATATAAACACCAAGCTTGTGTTGCGGGAGCGATCCGGTTAAAATAGCATACGGCATTGCAAGAATTGAAGCCCACGCCAAACCTATACCTAGTTCGGATATCAACAGTAAATTCGGATCGGTTATGAAATAGAATGAGAGTAATCCCAAACCACCACAGATTAAACTGATAGCATGGACAGTTTTACGCGATGTTTTCTTGGCAAGATAAATCAATAAGAATGCCATCATTGCCGCGAAACCATTATAGACAGCCATTAAAACTCCCACCCAATCAGCTCCTTCGTTGTAAAGAGCAGAGGTTGTATCAGTTGCTCCGTAAATGTGATGGGTAACGGCAGGGGTTGTATAAATCCACATTGCAAATAAAGCGAACCATGAAAAGAATTGAACGTAGGCAAGTTGAGCCATTGTCTTCGGTATTTTATAAAGGTCATTGATAACTGCAACTAATCCGTTTTCCGTCTTATTTTGTTTTGTGAATGAACTTGATATAATTTGTAACAGTCCGAATACGGCAGTGCCGCCAAAGAAAACTCCCAAGCCGTAATCCATATAAATGAAAAAGTAAAATCCAAGAAAGAGCAGTGTACCGATTGCGACCCATATCATTCCGTTTCGCATTAATTGGGGAGATGGTATCGGTGTTTCGTCGTAACTTACCACTTCGGAATTAATCTTAGATTCTTTCACCGCGGCGAATTTTTTCATTTCTTCGGGGGAGTATTCTTTTGATTTCAATACTGTCCAGAGTACGGCAAGTAAGAATACAAAACCACCGATGTAAAACGAAAACTTAACCGATGCTGGTATTTCTCCATGTGGAGCAATATTGCTTATTCCGAACCAATTAGTCATTACATAGGGAAGAGCAGATGCTACAATAGCGCCGATTCCGATGAAAAAACTCTGCATCGAAAAACCAGTTGTTCGTTGCTCTGATGGAAGCATATCTCCTACAAATGCTCTGAACGGTTCCATCGAAATATTTATAGATGCATCCATAATCCACAACATTCCGGCAGCTACCCAAAGCACAGGTGAGTTCGGCATTATTAAAAGAGCAAGTGATGCAAGTATGGCGCCGGTTAAGAAATATGGTCTTCGCCTTCCAAGTCTGGTCCATGTTTTATCGCTCATGTGGCCAATAATCGGTTGGACGATTAAACCTGTCACAGGTGCGGCAATCCAGAGTATAGGTATCTCATCGATACTGGCGCCTAAGGTTTCGAAGATTCTGCTGACATTAGCATTCTGTAATGCAAAGCCGAATTGTATGCCGAGAAATCCGAAACTCATGTTCCATATTTGCCAAAAACTTAAACGTGGTTTTTCCATGTATGTGCCTTAATTTAGAAAATGAATTCTATATTAGTTGTGAATTGCCATTCGAAATTTCTATTCATTTATTCTTTTACAAATATCATATATCCCCATAATTGCATTGATAATTCTGTTTGACCTAAAGTAAATACAAATTCATTATTACAGAATAACTCTTTGTAATTCCCATTTAATGCAGGTCCATTTAATGTAACAGTTTGATTATTATTTGTAAGATTGAATACGGCTATAATTTTGTCATCATCCATTTCTCTAGAAAACGCAAGGATGCCTTCTTCATTATTTGAAGTAATAAAATTCATCTCACCACCGGTTGCGCCGTTCCATAATGCTTTGTTATTATGTTTTAGAGTGAAGATTGTTTTATATATATCATAAAGTTTGTGCTCTTTCCATTCAATCTCATCTTTTTCAAAAAACTCAAGACGTTTATCTAATCCGGCTTCCTGTCCGCTGTAAACCAACGGTATTCCCTTAACTGTTGAAATGAGGATAGCAAACATTTCCGCTGAATCACCAAGTCTTTCGAAAACAGTACCATGCCATGTGTTTTCATCATGGTTGGATGTAAATGTCATTATGTAGTCGTCAGGATTGTATTCTGTTTTTTCAAAATTATAGTAAGCAATTATATCTGAAGCGTCTTTATTCCCTTTGGCGATTTCATTCATCAAATCTTTGAGGCGCCAATTATATGTCATATCGAAAGCTTCTTCGTGAAGATAATTCTCACTTGCTTCTGCAAGCATAAATACAGGTTTTATTTCATCAAGTTCTTTGCGGGCTCTGTTCCAAAATTCAGTTGGTACCATCGCGGCAACGTCGCAGCGGAAGCCGTCGATATTACATTCTTCAATCCAATATTTCATAGCATCGATCATAAAATCCCACAATATTTTGTTATCGTAATTCAAATCTATAACATCGCTCCAATCAGCAACTGGGGGGTAGAATTCACCGGAAGAATTTTGGCTGAAAAATTCAGGGTGGGTTTGTGTCCAAACGTTATCCCATGAGGTGTGATTCGCGACCCAGTCAATAATCACATACATATCCATCTCATGAATTTTATTTATAAGATTTTTAAAATCCTCAAGCGTACCGAATTCAGGATTAACTTCTTTGTAACTTTTTATTGAGTAATAACTTCCTAGAGTTCCTTTCCTGTTCAACTCACCGATAGGATTAATCGGCATCAACCATAATATATCTATTCGCATCTCCTTTAAGCGAGGTAAGTGCGCTTCGAAGGCTTCAAAGGTTCCTTCAGGTGTATATTGTCTGATGTTAACTTCATAAATTATTGCGTTTCTACTCCACTCGGGGTGAACAACTCTTACTTGATTTAATACCGTATAATTTTGAGCACAAGAAGTAAGATATGTTATTAAAAATAGGGGATAAATAAAGTATAAAAAGGATTGAAAAAAATATTTTAGTTTGTGCATCTTTTCTCCATTTATATTTGGAAATATATTGCGAATGGCTGAAAATTGTAATTGAAAATAATATTATTTTCATTTTATTACTAATTACAATTCATTTCGAACAACGTCACAAGAAATTAATATTTAATCTAAGAGAAATTGCTAGTTTTCATAAAGACAACATTCATAGTGAAATTGTGCGATTCATTAAATTATTAAAAATTTTATCGTGACTGAATGTCTATGAAATGAATCAAATTTTTAGGAAAGGAATAGGGACGATTTTGACTGGTATCTTATAGCGATTACATGAAATATTTGCATCCCCTGATACTCAATAGGTTAACATCATTTGATTAAAAACTAAATTCAAATTCGATAATGAACAATTTTAAAAATTGTCATGTAATACTTGGTTTTTAATATAATAATTAAAGAAATATTTGGCAACAGTAAATTATTTCTGAATGTAGAACAGTATTATTATTTCATTGAATAATAACATCTAAGATCTTCATATAAAAGGTTGGTTGAGAACACCTTTATAATTATTTTTTCATCATTTAATGATTACTTCAGCGGAATCAATGGTCTTACGATTGCGATTAAGTGATGATCGTTTGTGTATTAAATGGCAGATATTCAGAAAGGAGTAAATAATGTGTGGAAGATTCGAGAGTAAAAAAATAGAAAAAGCAGTTGAAGATATGTTCAGAAAGAAAAAATTAAAGGTTGAAGTCGATGAAGAAATCACCAAACGAAGTCAAGAAGATATTAGACCGACAGAGAAAATTATGAGCGTGCTTCTGAAAAAGGACATTTACCACATTAAAAAAGTTAATTGGGGGATTAAGTTTAGAGAAGATTCACCTCTTATTTTTAATTCAAGAATCGATACAATAAAGGAAAAGAAGTACTGGAATAACTTATTTGCAAGAAATAAATGTATAGTTCCAATGACAGGATTTTATGAGTGGAAAGCTGAAGGTAAAAGAAAAGTAAAGTATAAGGTATATCTTCCTGATAATAATATATTAGTAACAGAGCGTCCCGGCAGAGTTCGCCTCATAGAAAACAGCAGCCTCTCCCAAACACCAGTTCTTAGCCTTTCAAAAGTAAAAGAGATAG
>CAZKNM010000084.1:0-13017 GCA_964554135.1 uncultured Melioribacteraceae bacterium | reverse complement strand
ATTTGAATTTCGGAATATTTAGAGGATTAATAATTGCAGATGATCCGGTACATATTCACACCACTATTATCGGTGCTATTATCGGTTTAACACCTAGTCCTTCCGAAGGCAACTGCATCGGTAACGGGAACGGAGATGTCTTATACTCGCGAGAAGCAATTAATGCTGCTACAGCAAATACAACAGGCGGCGGAGGCAGCGGATCAAGTTCATCAAACGTTGTTGCCTGGTGGGATTAAATATTTTTTAACAAGTTCCTCAATGCCGGCTCAATCGATTCATACTCAAATTCGTAACCCGAATCAATTGTCTTCTTAGGAAATACTTTCGCTCCTTTTACAAGAATATCGGCCCCCTCACCAAATAATATTCTCAACACAAATGCCGGAACTCTGAAGAATGACGGACGATGCATTATACTTCCCAAAGTTTCACAGAATTTTTTCATTGTAATAAATTCCGGTGCTGCTGCATTCAAAACTCCATTGACTTTTGGATTATCCAATGCGTGCAGATATATTCCGACGACATCATTAATGTGTATCCACGGAAACCATTGTTTACCGTTTCCCAATGGACCACCGATTAAGAATTTAAAAGGAGTTAACATTCTGGCAAGAGCTCCTTCATTTTTATCCAGTACAATTCCCGTCCTTATACCTATATACCTTATACTATATTCCCCCACCCTTCGAGCTTCTTCTTCCCACTGTTTAACCACACCGGCAAGAAAATCATTCCCCGCTTCGGAATATTCGTCAAACTCTTTTTCTTCAGATGATCCGTAATATCCGATTGCAGATGCGCAGATAAAAACTTCTGGTTTCTTTTTTACTTCTGCAAGAGCATCTACTAGTGCTTTTGTTGTATCTATCCGGCTGTTAAGAATATTCTGTTTGTGTTCATCATTCCACCTTTTCGACATAACATTCTCACCTGAAAGATGAATAACCGCATCCACTCCTTCAAGAGAATCTTCCCATATCATTTCCCGTTTCGCGTTTTGCGTCCACAGAACATACTCTTTCGCTCCTTTAATTACATTTTTCGCCCTTTGAGGTGAGCGTGAAAAGATAATCACCTCATCCCCTCTATCAATTAATTCTTTTGTTACTCTAGTCCCTATCATCCCGGTTGCACCTGTAATAACAATTCGCTTTGGCATGTTAATCCTCTTTTTTTTTATAACTTTTGTAACTACTTCTGCTTTGTTTAGTCTAAATATTACTAAATTTCGCTTCATAAAAAGGATGAGATAAATGAAACTTCTTCTCTGTTCATTATTATTTTTTATTTCAACTAACTTGAGTTTCGCTCAAAAGTATATCATAAAAGGTCAAATCCAAGACAAAGTTACGAAAGAAAATCTCAGCTATGCAAATGTAAGATTAGCCGGAACTGCACGGGGAACCTCTGCGAATATAGAAGGAAATTTCGAACTAAGATTGGACGAGGGTACTTACACACTAATTGCATCATTCATTGGTTACAAGTCCGATACAGCCGCTGTCAATCTGAAATCAACCAGCATCGTAAATTTCATCTTGACTCCCATAACCATTGAACTGGGAGAAGTAACCGTTCTTCCCGGAAGAAATCCTGCCGACGAAATAATCCAAAAAACAATTGCTGCGAAACACGAAAGAGATAGAAAACTGAACTCATATATTTTCGATTCATATACAAAGGGAATGATCAAAACGACTAAAGACATAATCGCAAATGACAATAGCATCGGAGTCGGCATCGGTGAACGTGATACGGCTAATTTAAAAATAACCGGCATACTCGAAAACCAAAACCGTGGATATTTCAAAAAACCCGATTACTATAAAGATGAAATCATCGCACGAAAACAATCCGCCAATGCGCCGTCAACAATAAATATTTTGACAGGGGGAAGAGTATTGCAAAATTTCTGCTCCGATGACATTGAATTTTTCGGACGCCCGCTTCCTAGTCCCATTGCCGATAACGCGCTCGATTACTATTACTACATCCTCGAAGATAAACTAGCGATGGACAATCTTAATATTTTTCAAATTTCTTTCCAGCCTATAGATGATTCCGACCCGGGTTTCGAAGGAAAAATTTATATAGCCGACAGTATTTTCAATTTAATGAAGGTTGATATAGGACTAAACAGAGCAGCCAATCCCGGTGGACTTTTTGATAACATAAATGTCTTCCAGCAATTCATGCCTTATGAAGATAATATTTATATGCCGATTGATTACCGCCTGTATGCCGACGGAAATTTTCTCGGCATAGCAAAATTCGGATTTGAGCTTCAATCCATTTTTTACAACTATGAAATAAATCCCATCATAGACGATGATGTTTTCGGTATGGCAATAGTGAAAGTCTTGTCCGATGCCGACGAAAAGGATTTCGTTTATTGGAATAACATCGAGAGAATTCCGAATACTAACGAGGAAATCCTTGCTTATAAGAGAATAGACAGCTTGAGTTCTATACCCCGTTCTTTCTGGGATGATTTTTCCATTTTATCTTCACGCATAAATTTTTCAAACGAATTTGCGGTGAGCGGTCCTCTATCAATGTATCACTTCAATCGCGTTGAAGGACATTCAATGGGTTTGGCTTTTTATCTTGATGATGCATTCGACAAGAGATTGAACGGAAATCTTGATCTTAATTATGGATTCGCCGATAAAAAATTCAAAAAGGATTTATCCCTCGAACTTCTCTTAGGTGAATATAGAACTCACAGTTTGTCTATCGAATTGTTCGACAAAACTCTCGACTTGTTCAGCGAATCGATTTATTATAATAGATTGACTTCAACTTTAACACACTGGTTTGGAAAATACGACTTCCGGGATTACTATTACACTAAAGGATTCAGTTTCGATTTCAGCAGTGAGATTTTTCCAATCATGAAAATTACGCTCGGGTATCTGAATAGAACTGATAATACAGCTTATAACAATTCCAACTTTTCAATTCTCAATACGAGCAAAAATTACAGAACAAACAAACCGATATTCGAAACAAAGATTAATGCCGTTACTTTTGGACTAAAACTCGACTTAAGGAAATACATCGAAGACGGCTATTATAGAAGAAGAATATCCGGGACGAATAACTTCCCGGTGTTAAGCCTGGAAGCAATGTTTAGCGATGGCGAAAATTTGAAAAGCAAGCTGGATTTTAAAGTCTATAAACTAAACCTCCGTGGAAGTTTCAAAACTTTCAAGTCAGCGCAACTGCATTACGAATTCGACGGTATATACTCAAGCGGTGCAGTCCCATACCAAATGCTTTATGCATTACCGGGTAACATCGAGAGTGCAGGTAAAGACTTTACTTTTAGAACTTTGGGTTTGGGCGAGGTTATCGGAGATAGAGCTTATGCAGTGATTCTTCAGCACAATTTTAGAGATGAACTATTCAGAGCCTTGGGCATACCGATACTGAAAGATTTGGAGCTTACATTTGCAGTTAATTTCAATATGGCATGTACGGATATTTCTGAAAAAAGTAAATCAATTCTTCCGGCAAATCCGTACAAAACATTTACGAAACCTTTTTATGAAGCGGGATTCAGTATCGGGCATATGTTAATACCGCTCGTGATCGAATTTACCTGGAAACTAAACCACCGGGGTGAAAATAATTTTGTAATCGGGTTGAATACTTTCGCCCTGTAATTTGATTTTTATTAAGCTATAGATGTTGCAGTGAAGATTTCTTAGATTGCCGGAAAAGAATTTTCAATAAATTGAGAATAGAAAGAAATAGAATCCTCATTTATATTTTAATTGCATTACTTATCTTCACCTTCCTTTATCTTTGTAATCAAATCAAGTTTGTCCAGGATGACGCATACATCACTTTCCGTTACGTTGAAAATCTTTTGCATGGCAAAGGTTTGGTTTTCAATGAAGGAGAATATATAGAAGGTTACACAAGTTTTTTATGGATCATCTTACTGATTCCTTTTGCAGCGTTAAAACTTAACCTCGGTACTGCCGCACAAATATTATCCACCGGTTTCGGCGTTCTTGCTATAATTACCGCATATGTTTTATCTTCAACAGTAAACCTTCAACCAAAAAGTATTTCGTCAAAATCATCAAATTATTTTGATTTAATACCTGTATTCCTATTGAGCCTAACGGGCGGATTGAGTTATTGGTCGGTTAGCGGTATGGAAACTTCCCTTTTTACTTTTCTTATATTGCTCGGCATTCTGTTTTATTTCAAAGGAAAAGATCAAAAAAGAGTAAACGTGAAATTTGTCGCAGCATTTATTCTTGCTTCTCTAACCAGACCGGAAGGATTGTTAATTTTCATTTGCATTTTCTTCCACAAAATAATTTATGATATTAATTTTAAAGAGCGTATCGAAAGAAAAAGAATCTTCCGTGAACTTTTATTATTCCTTATACCTTATACCCTATACCTCCTCTTCCGCCTTATCTATTACGGTTACCCTTTCCCGAACACATTCTACGCAAAAACAGGTATGTCATACTTCTATTTATCCCGAGGAATAAATTACTTTTGGAATTTTGCACAAGCCTACCTTTTATTCGGAGCTGTTTTGATAATGCCGATGTTCTTGCTTAGGAAAACTCAATTCCGGTTTGGCTTTTCATTATTCTATATTATCTGTTTAATCTATATTCCCCCCATCATAATCATCGGTGGTGATGTGCTCCCCATGCACAGACTATTCCTTCCAATTCTCCCTCTCATATATATTATTTTCGGCAAATTATCACATTATGTATATTATTCACTTAATCCGCACAAACTATATAAAATAAATCTCGTAACCGCAATTTTCATTTTTGTCATCGCATTGGGGATAATAAATAGAAATAGAGAAAATGCAAGGCTCGATTTAGTATACCGCACCGAAATCGGTCTCGTTGCTAAAATGAAAGTCTACGCCGAATGGCTGACCGAGAAACAAGAGACAAATAATAAAAAACTAACCGTTGCAGCATCTACTATCGGGGCATTGAGTTATTTTTCCAAAACAAAAGTGATCGACTTGCTGGGTTTAACTGACGAATACATAGCACATAATCCGAAAAGACTAACCGGTTTGGAAGAAGCAGCACCATCCACATGGAGAGAAAAACATTACAATGCAGATTATGTTTTATCATGCAAACCCGATTACATAATTTTTCCCGCAGGCGCTAAACCAAGCGGCTTTCCGGAATCGGCGGTGTTTGTAAATAAAAAATTCATTGTTGAATATTATCCGCAATTGATTTATTCGTTTGAATTAAATCAACTGCTTCCGGTATTTACACGCCGAGCACCGGAACAAATCGAACAGGCGGAAAAGATATACAGTGATCTTTCTTGCGATGAAAGATTTATCCCGCATTATATACAAGCAAACAATTTATTATTGGTTTACTTCCAAACAAAGGACGAAAGTTTAGTCCCCCGAATACTAAATGAGTGTGAGACCGCCGTTAAACTCTGCTCGCAGAGAAAGTATGATTTGTACACATTGATGGGAATGACATATTACCACTCTAAAGATTTAAAAAAGGCAAAATCATTCTTTTTGCACACAGTTAATGCGGATGAACTAAACTGTGTAGCACATTTTTACTTGAAAAACATTTTTATTGCCGAAAATGATACAGCGAATGCAGCTTCCCACATTAAAAAATTAAAAACTTATTCCCCGGATGCACTCCCGTATTTGTTGAATAAGTTGTAAATTCACCTATATTCTTTGTGAATCCAAACAGTGAGGCTGAAATGCAATTGAAAAATTTTATTCTATCTTCACTTATGCTCGCCGCTTTATGTTCATCCATTACCTCCCAAACAAGAGTAAGGGATTTGGGTATCAAAATCGGAGTGATGCAGACCGGGAAGAATAACACCATCACCGATGTTGAAGGTGTAATGGTTGGTCATTTTACTTTAATTGAAGGAGATGACGTAAGGACAGGTGTCACCGCAATTCTTCCACATGACGGGAATATGTTTCAAGAAAAAGTTCCGGCTGCAATTTATGTCGGCAACGGTTTCGGTAAGTTAATAGGTTACACTCAAGTAGAAGAACTGGGAAACATCGAAACACCTATTATCCTGACAAATACACTTAGTGTTCCAACGGCTGCAGATGCTTTAATAGATTACACTTTATCTCTTCCCGGTAATGAATATGTACAATCGGTAAATCCTGTTGTCGGCGAAACAAACGACGGCTGGTTGAATGATATAAGAGGAAGATACGTTAAGAAAGAACATGTTATTCAAGCAATAAAAAATGCAAAGACCGGTAAAGTCGAAGAAGGATGCATAGGTGCAGGTACGGGAACAGTATGTTTTGGATTTAAAGGCGGAATCGGTACGTCCTCCCGAGTTCTTCCGGAAAGTTTAGGAGGTTACTCGGTAGGTGTTTTGGTTCAAACAAATTATGGCGGAGTTTTACAAATAAATGGAGTCCCTGTTGGTGTAGAATTAAATCAATACTACCTTAAAGATGAATTAAACAACGGTGCGGACGGTTCGTGTATGATTATCGTTGCCACCGATGCGCCCATCACGTCGCGCAATTTAAAAAGATTAGCAAGGAGAGCAATGCTGGGTTTAGCAAAGACTGGCGGTATCTCTTCCAACGGAAGCGGCGATTACGTGATTGCATTTTCAACCGCAGAGGAGTTGAGAATTCCTTATCAATCGGATTCCAATTTTGAAGAAAACCGAGAGCTTCGAAATGATGAGATGTCTCCCCTATTCATGGCGGTAATAGAAGCAACGGAGGAGGCAATTATAAACTCTCTGTTTTCAGCGTGGACAACCACAGGTCGAAACAATCATACAATAGAAGCTCTCCCTTTGGATAAACTAAAAGAATTACTACGTAAATAATTTTATCATGACAATATTTTGACCTGCGGACAAAGATTCGGAAAGTCACAAATACCAGCTTTTCTAGATTTGATTTTACATTTCAATTACACTTCTGAATCACATTTTTTTTGTTTAAATTCACCTCATGTCTGAGCTAAAAAAAACGAAACGTCTAAAAAAAGAACTTCATCTAATAGATGTTTATGCCATTGCAACCGGCGCGACGCTTAGTTCCGGATTCTTTCTGCTCCCCGGCTTAATCGCTATTCAGGTCGGTCCTTCATTGGTTCTTTCCTACCTTCTTGCGGTGCTTCCGCTGTTACCTGCAATGTTCAGCATAATCGAACTATCCACAGCCATGCCGCGTGCTGGCGGAGTTTATTTTTTCCTGGATAGAACCTTGGGTCCATACATCGGCACAATCGGCGGTCTGGGTATTTGGCTTGCTTTAATTCTTAAGGTAGCTTTCGCACTTGTTGGAATGGGGGCTTACATTACTCTTTTTCTCCCTAACTTCCCACTGAAAATAATCTCTATACTAATAGCAATTCTTTTAGCTATTCTAAGTATGTTCGGTACAAAGAAAAGCGGCAGGTTTCAGGTTGCGCTTGTGATTATTGTAATGTCGGCTTTGGCAGTTTTTATATTTGGTGGTCTAACCGAGTTACAACCTGCGAACTTCAGCGGATTTTTTAATATCGATTTTTCTTCACTTTTTTCAACCGCAGGGATTGTTTATGTCAGTTATATGGGCGTGACCAAAGTTGCAAGTCTTTCTGAAGAAGTGCATAATCCCGAACGTAATTTACCATTGGGAGTTATCCTTGCAACAGCCTCGACAATTTTAATTTACGGAGTCGGTACATCTGTCATTGTCGGTTTATTACCAATGAATGAACTAATGGGAGACTTAACTCCCGTTGCAAGCGCTGCGGGTAAAGTTTTCGGACATGCCGGAGTAATCGTAATATCGGTAATTGCTTTATTGGCATTCATATCGGTAGCTAATGCCGGAACATTAAGTTCTTCACGTTACCCGTTGGCAATGAGCCGCGATCATTTACTTCCCAGAATATTCAGACAATTCGGAAAATTCGGAACTCCCATCTATTCAATATTGCTCACAACAATAATTATTCTGCTAATCATAATCTTTCTCGATCCGACCAGTATTGCAAAACTTGCAAGCGCTTTTCAGCTTCTCATCTTTATGTTTGCTTGTTTTGCCGTCATAGTTATGCGTGAAAGTAAGATTCAATCCTACGACCCGGGATACAAGTCGCCGTTTTACCCTTGGATGCAAATTATCGGGATAATAATTCCCCCGATATTCATAATTGAAATGGGAGCTGTCTCGATTTTCTTTTCACTAGGTTTAATTTTTGTTTGTTCAATATGGTATTTATCATATGCTCGGAAGAGAGTTGCCCGCACCGGCGCCATCTATCATATCTTTGAACGTCTCGGGCGTCAAAGATACGCAGGATTAGACAGTGAATTGAGAGGTATTTTAAAAGAGAAAGGATTAAGAGAAGAAGATCCGTTTGATGAAATTGTCGCAAGAAGTTTAGTGCTCGATCTTCAAAAGAAATCGACATTTGATAATATTGTTAAAGAAGTCTCTCAACAATTATCGAGAATAATTCCACTCTCTCCCGAAGAAATACAAATTCAAATCATGGACGGAACTAGAATCGGGGCAACACCTGTTACACACGGAGTCGCGCTTCCCCATTTCAGATCCAATAGACTGGAACACCCTGAAATGGTTTTGGTGCGTTGTAAAACCGGAATAACAGTTCCTCTTTATAATCCGTTAACACACGAAGAAGAAGATGAACAAGTTGTCCACGCTGTTTTTTTTCTTATCAGCCCTGAAAAAGATCCCACACAACACTTAAGAATATTAGCTCAGATTGCAGGTCGCGTCGATGACGATAGTTTTATCGAGGAATGGAATGCTGCTCAAGATGAACAGGAACTTAGAGAAACATTGCTCCACGATGAAAAGTTTATTTCGCTGTATATAACAAACCATACAAACACATCATCAATGATCGACAAACCATTGCGTCAGGTATTCATCCCGAAAGGATGTCTTGTAGCTATGCTCAGAAGGGGAAGAACGGTTATCGTTCCAAACGGTAACACGGTTTTACAGGATGGAGACCGGTTGACAATAATCGGTGACCCAAAGGGTATGGATGAACTTAGGAAACATTACCTGGATAATCCATTGGACAAAAAAGCTAATTAATAAAAACCTCTGTATAATCCGATGCTGCGGGCATAATCAATTACTTCCTGGTACTCATCCGAACTAAGACTTTGGTTTATCTCTTCATAATTATGCGCTAAAAAAGCGGGGCGGTATTGATCCATTATATTGACATATGAATCTTTTGAAATTCCATTGGCTATAAAATCTAAAACTTTATTAGAACCGGCTATTTTATTTGGAAGCACGAGGTGCCGAATCAATAATCCGGATTGTGCCACACCCGATTTTCTTATTTTTAAATTTCCCGCCTGTCTATGCATTTCCACCAAGGCATCACAAACGATTTCCCAATAATCTGGCGCACCGGAATATTTTTCGGCATTAGCATTATCGGAATATTTCACATCGGGCATGTAAATATCAACGATATCTTCGAGCAACTTCAGCGTTTTGACCGATTCATATCCGCCGCAGTTGTAAACAATGGGTAATTCCAGACCTTTCTCAATTGCGATGAAAAGTCCAGATACAATTTGTGGTGTGTAATGTGTTGGCGTAACAAGATTAATATTATGACATCCCAATTTCTGCAAGTGCAGCATGCACTCAGCCAAATCCGATATTGAAATTTCTCTTCCCTCTCCAAGATGACTAATTGAATAATTTTGACAGAATTGACAATTTAAATTACAGTTAGTAAAAAATATAGTGCCGGAACCGTTTGTTCCCACCAATGGTGGTTCTTCCCCGAAATGCGGACTTACACTCGATATAATTACCTGCTCAGTTGACCGGCAATTCCCTTCTTCTCCTTTTGTTCGGTTGACTTTACATTCATGCGGACAAACACAACACTCTTTCAAGATATTGTTCAACTGTTCAACCCGCTCTTTCAACTCAGCGATGGTTAGTTTTTCTAAATAACTTGGTTGCATAGAAACAAAATTAATCAATTCATTACATTTTTTTTAATTAAGCGCTCGTCCAATTATATTGGAGCATAAAATTATAAATAGTATTTTAAATTGATAATTTGTTTGGACAGTAAAACCAAGGGGGCTAAAATGACAAAACTACTTTCCAGAAATGACGTAATGAAAGTTCTTACCATGAAGGACACAATCAGTATCCTTGAAAAAGCTTTTAAAGACTTAGCAGAAGGAAAGGCAGTAATGCCTCAGCGGACACCAATAACGGCTCCGGACTTTAACGGATTAGCTTTATTTATGCCCGGATATTTAAAAGGAATGGGAGCTCTCGGGGCTAAAGTCGTTACTGTTTATAAAGACAATATTCCAAAACATAATTTACCTACCATACTTGGAACAATCATTTTATTGGACGACAAAACCGGCGCACCCATTGCTCTAATGGATGGCGGTTACTTAACAGCTATGCGTACAGGCGGAGTTGCGGGACTTGCAACAAAACTCCTTGCACGAAAGGATTCTAAAGTTCACACATTATTCGGAACCGGTGGAATGGCCCGCACTCATGCATGGGCTGTCGACTGTGCCGCTCAGATAGAAAAGTTATTTCTTGTTTCAATCGATACCAAAGAAAAGAAAGAAGCGTTCCGTGATTCCTTGAAGAACATTATTAAATGTGAAATTGAGATTGCCGATGATCCTAAAAAGGCTGTTGAAGCAGCCGATATCGTAACACTCATCACCAGCGCGAAAGACCCAATCATCAACGGCGATTGGATTAAACCAGGTACACATATTAACGGTGTCGGTTCGCATGCACCTGCAATGAGAGAGCTTGATACAAAAACTGTTGTTAAATCCAAGGTGATCTGCGATTTAGTCGATGCATGCAAAGCCGAAGCTGGTGATTTTATAATTCCTGTTAATAACGGTGAATGGAGTTGGGATAAAGCTCACGGCTCACTTGGCGATTTAATCATCGGAAAAATTAAAGGACGCGAAAATGAAAAAGAAATCACTTTATTTAAGAGTGTCGGACTTGCTATTCAGGATATGTCTACCGCGCTTCATGTCTACAGCAAAGCCGTCGAAATGAAAGTTGGAATGGATTTCCAATTTTAATTCTTACCTGTAGTGACAGCTCATGAGCTGTCACTACAACCACCATTCAACAATATCTCCTGTTACGGAACATTCCCCTTGCAACTTCGTCATAATTGACATAGATTTATTCTAAATATTAGAATGAATAATAAAGGAGTAAAAACGTGGAAATTCTATCAAAAACTGAAGAACTAATTCTTCTTGCCATCTGGAAATTAAAAGATAATGCTTATGGTGTACCAATTAGAGACTACCTGATCGAGATGACGGGTAAGAAATTTTCTATCGGCGGGATTTACGTCCCACTAGACCGGCTTGTGAGGAAAGGATACTTAATTGCAATCCAGGGCGATCCAACTCCCGAACGAGGCGGCATGAGCAAAAGATATTATAAGTTAACCGATGATGGCGTTAAGGTGTTAAACGATTCGAAAAAAATCTACGACGAAATGTGGAACGGATTAACCGACCTTACTTTTGACGAAGGGCGTTAAATGAATTTGACAAAAAGAAAACCGCCTCGAATAGCAAATTGGTTATTGAGGCATTTTATTTCCAAACATAATCAATCGCCCATCATCGGAGATTTTGAGGAAATTTATTCAAACATGTTGGTCTACGAAGGAAAATTCTTTGCCGATCTTTGGTATTGGATGCAAGTTATAAAATCTCTTCCGGCATTTCTTATAAATTCATTTGAGTGGGGGTACTGTATGTTTAAGAGTTACATAAAAATTGCATTGAGAAATCTACTTAAACAAAGATTTTATTCTCTAATTACAACTATAGGTCTTGCTATCGGATTTGGTGTATTCTTATTTTTTCTAAGGTTTTACACATGGGGAATAAATCCTGATACCTTTCATAAAGATATTGATAGGATTTATAATGTTGTCCAGATATTTGATTCGGGTAGCGAGGGGGAACGCCACACAGAATATGTCCCCTATCCTCTGGTAACTGAAATTAAAAATGAAATTCCTGAGGTTGAAGATATTACCTGCCTTACCTGGTTTAGACAAGTAATTCTTAAATACAAGGATAAAATATTTTTTGAAGACGGAATGATGTATGCCGATACAAACTTTTTTTCTTTTTTTTCATTCGATATACTTGAAGGTGATCCCAAGACAATACTTTCAAAACCAAATTCAATCGTTCTTACCAAAACCATTGCAAAAAAATATTTCGGTAATGAGCCCGCTATAGGTAAAATAATATCTTTTGAAAATAAAGCTGATTTAACTGTAACCGGAGTTGTTAAGGATCAGCTCAACCAACCGGTAATGACGACTATATACTTTAATTTTCTTGTTTCAATGGATACCTATCAAAATGTTGAAAGTCGACTTAATGATTGGAATCAAAATAATCACACTGGATTTATCAAACTCAGAGGTGGTGTTTCGGTAAAGCAGGTTGATGAAAAACTTGATAAGATAATAAATAAATATTTTCCACAGATGCCTGAAGCGCCCAAATATGCTTACCTTTTTCCGATGAAAGACAATGTATACAGCGCACCTAATATACAAAAGTATTGCGGAAGTAATTCCCCGGCGGCATATATAATATTTCTTGCAATGGGTATCTTTTTTCTCCTTATCGTATGCATTAACTTCATGAATCTATCGACTGCCAGGTACATGGACCGATCTAAAGAAGTTGGTATGCGAAAAGTAATCGGCGCTAATAGATCCCAACTTATTTTCCAGTTTTTAGGCGAATCTATTTTATTAACACTCATTGCAATACCTATTGCCGGGTTTGTCCACAATTTTGTTTTCGATGCTTTCTGTTCTCGAATGGGTTTTAATATTGATTTTTCATTATGGACAAATATAAATTCTGTTCTCACGCTTATCATTGTTTCTTTACTGTCCGGTATTCTATCGGGAATAT
>CAZKNM010000083.1:0-13173 GCA_964554135.1 uncultured Melioribacteraceae bacterium | reverse complement strand
CGAAATGGGAAGCAAGAAACCGATCCATCCCAACGACGACGTCAACAAAGCGCAATCGACAAACGATGCATTCCCGACGGCAATTCATGTTGCAGCGGTTGAAGAGATTCACCGCCGCTTAATTCCGATGGTTACAAAATTACGCGATACATTGGATAAAAAAGCGAAAGAATTCAAAGACATTATTAAGATCGGCCGCACTCACTTGATGGATGCTACTCCGTTAACGTTGGGACATGAATTTTCCGGCTATGCTCAGCAGTTAACCTACGGTTTGGCAAGAATTAATGATGCATTGAAGAGACTGTATGAAGTCCCTCTCGGCGGTACTGCAGTCGGTACAGGTTTAAACGCTCATGTTGATTTCGCGGTAAAAGTTGCAGAGCAGATTTCGAAACTGACGGGCAAACCGTTCAAGACTGCTCCAAATAAATTTGAAGGGCTGGCTGCAAAAGATTCGTTGGTTGAAATGCACGGAGTATTGAAAACTCTCGCCGCATCATTGATGAAAATAGCAAATGACGCTCGCTGGCTCGGTTCTGGTCCCCGCTGCGGTATCGGTGAAATAAATTTACCGGAGAACGAACCGGGGAGTTCAATAATGCCGGGTAAAGTAAATCCTACCCAATGCGAAGCGATGACGATGGTTTGCGTTAAAGTTTTCGGTAATGATGTTGCAGTTAACTTTGCCGGTGCGAGCGGTAACTTCGAATTGAACGTATTCATGCCTTTGATATGTTTCGACACGCTGCACTCTATCCGTATCCTTTCCGATGCATGTGAAAGCTTCTGTGATAACTGCGTTGCTGGCATCACCGCAAACTTAGAAAATATAAAGAAGCATCTTACAAATTCGCTGATGCTTGTGACTTCATTAAACCCGGTTATCGGTTATGACAACGCAGCCAAGGTTGCCAAGAAAGCACATAAAGAAGGGACTACTTTGAAAGAGGCAGCCCTTGCTCTAGGATTACTCGATGAAAAGAAATTCGATGAGACGGTTCGTCCCGAAAAAATGATAGGACCGAAGAAATAGTTTATTTCATGGGGGTGTATCATGAAAAAGGGAGTAGTAATATTTTTTCTTATTTTTCTGATGATCGGGATTTCACAGGCGTGTTCCGTCGACGAATCGGATAATTCCCAGGTATTTGGCGCCATCGGGACTGTTCATTATATTGACCTGGAAGGCGGATTTTACGGTATAATTACCGAGTATCAGCAGCAATTCGATCCGATTAACTTACCCGATGAGTTTAAAGTTGACGGTATACTAATAAGGATCCAGTACATAATAAGAGATGATCAAGCCAGCCTTCATATGTGGGGTATTCTTATTGAACTGGTAAGTATTGAGCTGGCTGATTAACAAAAAGGAGCGGATAAAATGGCTGAACCAAAAATAGCTCAAAAGATGCCTTATGTTATGACGGTTAAACCGGGTAAATA
Source organism: uncultured Melioribacteraceae bacterium (assembly GCA_964554135.1). GTDB lineage: Bacteria > Bacteroidota > Ignavibacteria > Ignavibacteriales > Melioribacteraceae > CAZKNM01. Next base: position 11,724 of record CAZKNM010000083.1, on the reverse strand, counting down.
TGCTTGGTGTGCATGCGGGCAGTCGGCTAATCAGCCCTACTGCGACGGTTCGCATCGAACAACCGAGTTCCGTCCGATTATAGTTGAGATAACGGAAGAAAAGAAAGTTGCTTGGTGCGGATGCAAGCATTCCGGTAATAAACCTTACTGCGACGGAACACATAAGAACTTGTAATCTGTTTGCGTGTTTTCAGGGTATGTTTATTTTTTTAAGGCGGGGTAAAACCTCGCCTTTTTTATTTCATTAATGCCATGCTTATTACCTGAAAATACTTTTTCCACATACTTCAAGAAATTTTTATCTTTGCATAAACGCTTAGTGGAATAAGGAAAAACTAAATAATATGGAAAACTTAAACGGTATTGTTTCTTTACTTATAGCCTGCATAGAATTAGGCTTCATAGTCAACTTATTAATATTTGCCGAGAAAAATTATCTTAATAAGCTGGTGATCACTCTAATCGGATTTTTGTTCGGCTATCAACTGATAGAATTTTTGATTTGCTTCGTGGAATTGCAATCCTCGGTTTTTGTCTATGTCGCATTTCTCGATGTCAGCTTTTTGTCTCCGCTTGGACTTTTGGTTGTTCTCCGGTTTAACAATATTAAATCGAAATTTATTTATCTCATATTTATACCCGCTCTTTTCTTTGCATTGTACTATCCGTTAGTATTGAACCAATTAGAGGTTACTAAATGCACTATACTTTATGCGGGATATAAGAATCCGCTTGGTTTTCTATACGGAATGTTTTATTACTTACCGATTTTGGCATCGGTAATAATTCTAATAACAAAACTGTTCAAAAGAAACAACACTCAAAAGAAAAAATTAAACAGGATATTATTGGTCGGATACATCGGAACATTTGTTCCGGAATTAATTTTAATATTAATTTTTCCCTACATGCTTTTTGTTGTTGAAAGCGTCCTGTGCAAACTAGCTTTTATATTGGCAGTTAGTTATACTTATTTCGCACTTAAGAATAAAACTCAGCCGGACCGGCAGAAGAACGTATGATTTATGGAAACCATACTTAACATTTATCTTGTCATCGAAAAAAATCATGTTGCGGCTTTTAGAGCTAAAGCGTACGAATTGGAAGGAGACGACGAGGATAAAATAAAATTTCTAAAAGGTTGTGCTAAAAAAGATTTTGAATCGGCATATCGCTTTGATGCACCGACGAATAGGCTTGGTAATTTTATGAAGTATAATAAATTTGCAAAGCTTGAAGAACAGGGAATGCAATATCGATTGTTCGAAGAAATTTTTGAAAAGTTTAACGTACCTCAGAATCCATTAATCTGTGTAACCCCGGTTATGGATGGTGAGATTTTGAGTCAGTAAAAAGTGCGAAAATTGAAAATAAATGGAGTTTTTAATGAAAAATGCTCAGAAAAATATCCATCAAAAATGTATTAACACGATAAGATTTTTGGCGGTCGATGCCATTCAAAAAGCTAACTCGGGTCATCCCGGTATGCCGATGGGCTGCGCACCGATTGCTCATCTTTTGTATTCAAAAATTATGAAGCATAATCCGGCAGATCCGAAATGGATTAATCGCGATCGTTTCGTTTTGTCAGCGGGTCATGGAAGTATGCTGCTCTATGCATCACTTTATTTGTCGGGCTATGAAGTTACGTTAGACGATTTAAAAAATTTCAGGCAGTGGGGAAGCATTACTCCGGGTCATCCCGAATATGGTTCGACACCGGGTGTCGAAACTACAACGGGTCCGCTCGGACAAGGTTTTTCAAATGCCGTTGGTATGGCCACCGCATATAAATTTTTATCTACCAAATTCAACATAGGGAAATATAAATTACTCGATCATTTTATTTACATAATTGCAGGCGACGGCGACATGATGGAAGGGATATCGCATGAGTCTGCTTCGTTTGCCGGTCATAATAAATTGGATAACTTAATTGTCTTTTACGACAACAATAAAATCACGATCGATGGAAAACTTTCGCTGGCAATGTCTGAAAACGTCGGCAGAAGATTCTCAGCCTACGGTTGGCATGTTCAGAATGTTAAAAATGTGAATGATTTGTCTGAGTTGAAGAATGCGGTTACTGCAGCACAAAAAGAGAAAAATAAACCTTCATTCATCGTAGTAAACACACACATTGGTTACGGGAGTCCGAACAAACAGGATACTGCCGGTATTCACGGCTCACCGCTGGGCGAAGACGAAGTAAAATTAACAAAGAGAAATTTAGGCTGGCCGGAAGATAAAACATTTTATATTCCGCAGGATGTCTTTGAACATTACAACAGTATCAAGAGAATCGGAGCGGAGAAACAAACAGCTTGGTTGAAAATTTTTCAAGAATATTCTCAAAAATTTCCTGAAGAGGCAAAGTTATTTACGAACGTTTTTAACGGTGAATATGGGGACGAATGGAAAAAGAAATTACCCAAGTTTGAAAATTGGAATGAAAAAGTCGCAACACGCAGCGCTTCCGGGAAAGTATTAAATGCAATTGCCGATTCGCTTCCTACATTGATCGGAGGTTCGGCTGATCTGGCTCCATCGAATAATACTAACTTGAAAAACTATACGGCATTTTCAGCCTTCGATTACGGCGGCAGAAATTTCCATTTCGGAATACGCGAACATGCGATGGCAGGTATATTAAATGGTATGGCTCTATACGGCGGAGTTATTCCTTACGGTGCAACATTTTTAGTTTTCGCCGATTATCTTAGACCGAGCATTCGATTGGCTTCTCTTTCACCCCTTCGTCCCATATATGTTTTTACTCATGATAGCATCGGTTTGGGAGAGGATGGTCCCACACATCAACCGGTAGAACAATTGGCTTCTTTGCGTACTATCCCTGGATTAGTTGTAATTCGTCCTGCTGATGCAAACGAAACTGCTTATGCATGGCGGGCGGCACTGGAATATAAGGGAGGTCCTGTTGCTTTGGTTCTTACCCGTCAAGGTGTTCCGGTAATTGACCGCACGAAATATTCAAATACCGAAGGTGTTTTGAAAGGTGCATATGTTATTAAAGAATGTCAAGGTCATCCCGATTTGATTTTGATTGCCAGCGGATCGGAAGTGTCGTTAGCTCTTTCAGCCGCAGAAGAATTGGAAAAGGTTGGAAAGAATATAAGAGTAGTAAATTTTGCAAGCTGGGAATTATTTGAAATGCAGAGTGATGATTACAAAGAAACTGTTCTGCCGAAAAATGTGAAGGCAAGATTATCCATTGAAGCCGGAGTGAGACAGGGCTGGGAAAAATATGTTGGAGATGGCGGCAATTCGATAAGTATAGAAAAATTCGGTGCTTCCGCCCCGGAGAAAGTACTTTTTGAAAAATACGGATTTACTGTCGAAGAGATCATCAAGAAAGCATTTGCAATCATACGATAGATAATATGGGAATACTGGATGTTATTGGTGTGTTTTATATCTTTCTTATAAGAGATATTTAATTAAGACAAATCCACCTACCAGTAAAACCGTGAATCCAATTGCCAGCCAGTTGAAGTATTTGTCGATAAAACTTTTGATTTGTTCACCATATTTCCAAATTAAAAATGCCACGAGGAAAAATCTTCCGGCTCTACCAATTATTGAAGCCAGCGTAAACATAAAAAAGTTTATCTCGAATGCGCCGCCTGTTATTGTGAAAACTTTATATGGAATCGGAGTGAAACCTGCTGCGAATATTATCCAGAAATCCCATTGGTCATACAGAAATTTAACATCGTAAAATAATTTTTCGGTAAATCCGGGAATGTTATTGAAAAAAAACATAGCAATTGGCGAAAAAGAGTTATCAATACCCCACCATACAAAATGACCGATGCCGTAACCTAAGAAGGCTCCCAACATAGAAGCGGCTGTGCAGTTAAGTGCAAATTTAAAGGCTTTATGCCTGGCTCCCAATATCAATGCAATCAATAAAGCATCCGGTGGGATGGGGAAGAAAGAAGCTTCTGCGAAGGATAGAAGAAATAAGGCAATTGGTCCGGAAGGTGTGTTAGCCCAGTGGAGAACCCAATCATAGAGTTTTCTGAGAAAGCGCATTAAAAGTATATTTTTGTTAAAATAATGAGCAATAATAAGAAATTTTTAACGCTTTATAAAAGTAAATCTGAAATGTAATTAAAAGTCCTTCTTTCTTGAAACTTATAGAAGATAAGATTTGCATTTTACAACTTCCTAAAGTAAATTGGGCGAAAATTTTCAAAGGAGGCTTGATGCCGATATTAAAAGATTTCAGAACTATCCCCGGTCTTTTCTATTTTATTACAAGAGAATTTGGAAAGGGCAAAGAAAGACCTGCTCTAAAGCATAAGGTTGACGATCAATATGCAGGTATTACCTACGATCAATTTTACGAAGACACAGAAAATTTTGCTCTTGGTCTGGCATCTCTTGGTGTTAAAAGAGGCGATAAAGTTGCGATCATAGCGGAGAATCGTCCTAAATGGGTTTATTCCGATATGGCAATTTTAGGTCTAGGTGGTATTGATGTACCTCTCTATCCTATATCTACTTCCGATTCTATTGAATTCTGTCTGAATAATTCCGAATCGGTTGGGATTGTTGTTTCGAATAAGTTTCAGTTAAACAAAGTGATGAAAATTAAGAAGTCGGTAAAGGCGCTTAAATTTATTGTTGTTATGAATGATGGTGATACAAACGGTGAAAAAGATGTATTCGCTTTCAGTGCAGTTCAGAGTATGGGAAAGAAATTTAAGCAGGAACACCCTAATCATTTTTCAGATAGTATTAATTTATGCCGAGAAGACGAACTTTGCACAATTATTTATACTTCCGGCACAACGGGTGAACCTAAGGGAGTAATGCTGACTAATAAAAACATCATATCTAATGTTAAGGCAGCACATGAAATTTTCGATATTAATCAGAATGATGTTTTTCTATCGTTCCTGCCTCTGTGTCATATCTTTGAAAGGATGGGAGGTTATTATACTGCGTTATCCAGCGGGGGAATGATATGCTATGCAGAAAGCATCGAGAAGCTCGCTCAGAATATGGAGGAAATTAAGCCAACAATCATTACCGCAGTACCGCGGTTATTTGAAAGGATGTACACAAAAATTAAAAGAAATGTTGAAAGCCAATCCGAGAAGAAGCAGAAAATTTTCAACTGGGCATTAGAAATCGGCAGGGAATATGTTACGGCAAAAAAGTTGGATGAAAGTATACCGATTTCGCTGACCTTGAAACATAAATTAGCCGATAAATTAGTGTTTGGAAAATTACGTGCGAAGACCGGCGGGCGAATGAGATTTTTTATTTCGGGCGGCGCCGCGCTAGCAAGAGAATTGGGACAATTCTTTGAAGCTGCCGGAATTTTAATTATCGAAGGTTATGGATTAACCGAATCATCACCGGTTATTACTGCAAATAGGTTAAACGATTATAAATTCGGTACAGTAGGCAAACCTGTACCCGGTGTAGAAGTTAAAATTGCCAAAGACGGTGAAATACTGGCTTCTGGACCTAACATAATGCAGGGTTATTACAAAAATAAAAAGGAGACTGAAGCTACCATCAAAGACGGATGGCTGCATACGGGGGATCTCGGCGTGTACGATGCGGAGGGTTTCTTGATAATAACCGATCGAAAGAAACATTTATTTAAAACTTCCGGCGGAAAATATATTGCACCTACACCTATCGAGAGTCTGTTCTTGGGAAGTAAGTATATTGAACAATTTGTTTTGATCGGTGATAGAAGGATGTTCTTGACTGCATTGATCGTTCCGGATTTTGAATCTTTAAAAGAATATGCGGATGCGAATAGAATTCATTACACCGATGTGAATGAGCTTGTTAAATTGAAACAGATTTACGAGCTATTGGAAAAAGACTTGGATCAATTCCAAAAACAGCTCGCGGCTTATGAAAAGGTGAGAAAGTTTGCCATCTTGGATAAGCCTTTCACGATCGAAGGAGGTGAGCTTACTCCTTCTTTGAAGGTGAAGAGAAAAGTGATAGAAGAACGTTATGGTGATCTTATTGAAGATATGTATAAAACTCTTGGAGGATAGGGAATAATTGTTCTAAAGGAGATTATCTACATATTTATTTAAGTTGATTAAGCCTGAGATTTGTTGTTGATCTCGGGCTTAATTGTTTAAGCAAGCATGTTTAGTTCCATATCAAAAATTTCTTATATTTGATACTTAATTTATCGATTGATAAGGCTTTTTAATGAAAGAGAAAATACTCGTTACGTCGGCACTCCCTTATGCGAACGGCCCTATTCATCTGGGTCATCTCAGCGGGGCGTATCTGCCTGCCGATATTTATGTACGGTATCAGCGTTTGAAAGGTGCCGATATCGTTTATGTCTGCGGTTCCGATGAACATGGCGTACCAATCACAATCACTGCTGATAAAGAAGAAGTCAAACCGAAAATAATCGTCGACCGCTACCATGAACTGAATAAAACAGCTTTCGAAAAATTCGGGATGGATTTCGATATATATTCCAGGACAAGTCTTCAGATTCACCATGAAACAGCACAGGAATTTTTCAAGAGTTATTACAATCAAGGATTGCTAAAGGAAATTAAATCGCTCCAGTTTTATGATAAAAAGGCTAAGATGTTTTTACCAGATAGATATGTTGAAGGAACATGTCCCCGCTGCGGATTTGAAGAGGCTCGAAGCGATGAATGTGAAAAGTGCGGCTCACTGTACGATCCGAGTGAACTAAAAAATCCTAAGAGTAAAATCAGCGGTGAAACACCGGAACTGAAGGAGACTTCTCATTGGTATTTTCCGTTAGGGCAATTTCAAGAAAGACTTGAGAAATATGTAAATGAATTGAATAAGAATTACGGTTGGAAGGATAATGTACTTCAATACTGCTACGGTTGGTTCAAAGACGGATTGAAAGACAGAGCAGTTACGCGCGACCTTGATTGGGGAGTCAAAGTACCGCTCGAAGGTGTAAACGGAAAAGTTCTCTATGTTTGGTTTGAAGCAGTGCTTGGTTATATATCCGCTACGAAAGAATTGTCCCAAAAAAGAAATGATCCCGACTTGTGGAAAAAATATTGGCAGGGAGGTAATACAAAGTATGTGGCGTTTATTGGAAAAGACAATGTCGTCTTTCACACTATTGTTTTTCCTGCGATGCTTATGGCCTGGAATGACGTAAATGAGGTAAAATATATATTACCGCAGAATGTTCCGGCTAATGAGTTTTTGAATTTTGAAGGGAAGAAATTTTCCAAATCGAGAGGGTGGGGAATTGATGTCATCGAATTCTTAGATTTATTCCCAGCCGATCCTTTGCGCTATACTTTAGCGGCAAACTTACCGGAAAATAAGGATACAGATTTCTACTGGAAAGGTCTGGTCAAACATACCGACTGGAACTGGGATGAGCTGGCAGACATTCTCGGAAATTTCGTCAATAGAACATTCACCTTTGTCTTCAAACATTTTAGTGGACAAGTTCCTCATCGCGGCAAACTCGATATAATCGATCAGAATATGCTGAATCTGATAAAAAGTTATCCGGTAAAAGTGGGGAGTTTGATCGAGGGATATCGTTTGAAAGATGCTGTTTTTGAGATGATGAATTTAGCTCGTGCTGGTAATAAATATTTCAACGATTCAGAACCCTGGAAATCCGTTAAAGATAATAATGAGAAATGTGCAACAACAATTAATATTTGCCTTCAGACGATCTATACTCTCTCAGAAATATTCTATCCGGTTATTCCCTTTTCAGCCGAGAAAATATTTGAGATGTTGAACTCAAAGAAAACCGGTTGGGATAAGGCAGGTGAAGATAATTTATCTGAAGGACATAAATTAAATAAACCTCAAATACTCTTTGGTAAAATTGAAGACAAAATTATCGAGGAACAAATCAATAAATTGGGTGTACTACCCGGAGAAGAAAAATTGGAAAAGATGGAAGAAATTTCAATCGATGAATTTGCAAAGATCGATTTAAGAGTTGCAAAGATTATTTCCGCCGAGAATATTAAGAAAAGCGATAAACTGGTAAAGCTTGAAATTGAAATCGAAAATGAAAAAAGACAATTGGTTGCAGGAATAGCTCAGAGTTATAAACCGGAAGAATTGATAGGAAAAAAAATTGTTGTGGTAGCAAATCTTCAAAAGGCTAAACTTTTTGGAGTTGAGTCGCAGGGAATGCTGCTTGCCGCAGAAAATACTGAGGGTGTACATAAAATTATTGAAGTTGATGATTCCGTAAATACAGGAACAAAAGTTAGGTAATTTGCCTGCAAGTATCTTTTATCGAACACTTATTGAATACTAAAGATTTTGTCTCTCTTTAAATATGAAAAAAAAAGCTCCACGAAATAGAAGCATAACCATTACTCAGTCAGAGATAAATCGATATTCCCAGAAACTAGTAAAGATCGTAGAAAAAGTTTCTCTCTCTCATATAATCAATAAAACAATCAATCAGGATTTATTCGAAGTATTGGATTATTTACCCGAAAAATTTGTCGATCTGCTGTTTCTTGATCCTCCTTACAATTTAACGAAGTCTTTTAATTCGACTAAGTTCAATAGAAAATCGATAAATGATTATTCCGATTGGGTAGACATCTTCATTTCAAAACTGGTAAAGTTATTAAAGCCGACAGCGTCAGTTTATTTTTGCGGCGATTGGCGCTCTTCTGCTTCCGCGCATATTGTGTTGAGTAAATATTTTATTGTGAGAAACCGTATTACCTGGGAGCGTGAAAAAGGGAGAGGGTCAAAAATAAACTGGAAGAATAATTCGGAAGATATTTGGTTCTGCACAGTATCGGACGATTATGTTTTTAACGTCAATGCTGTTAAGTTAAGAAGGAAAGTAATCGCTCCTTATAGAACCATAGATGGAAATCCGAAAGATTGGTATGAGAATAAAGACGGCGGTTTTCGTCTAACTCATCCATCGAACATATGGACGGATATTTCTGTTCCGTTTTGGTCCATGCCGGAAAATACCGAACACCCAACGCAAAAACCGGAAAAGTTATTGGCCAAATTAATTCTTGCAAGCACAAAGCCAAAACAAGTCGTATTCGATCCGTTCCTCGGCTCCGGTACTGCATCGGTTGTAGCCAAAAAATTAAAGAGAAAATATGTCGGTATCGAAGTAGATAAAAAATATGCATGTCTTGCTGAGAAAAGATTGGAGGCAGTAGAGAAGGATATCGTTATCCAAGGATATCATGGCGGCATCTTTTGGGAGAGGAATATTTTGAATAAAATTTTAAGTAAAAGTAATCAATAATTATAAAAACAGGTCGTTCCGAAAAGTATCTTATAAAGCTGTTCTTAGTTTCTTGATTTTTAGTTGCACTATATATAAAATAAGACGATAAATTTTTCATGTAAATGGAGGGTAATTCCTAATGCATTTTCGTATTGTTTCTTTTTTAATGATAATCTTAAGCATTGTACTTTATTCGTGCAGCAGTACTCCTACGAGAGTAGTTGTTGCCAAATATGGTAATTATGATATTACATTAGACGAATTCAAAGATGCTTATCAAAAGTCAACCGGTGAAAAGACCGATATGACAAGAGATTCCTTAAAAGCTTTCGACGATTTCCTCAATCTTTATACTAATTTCAAAATGAAATTAAGGGATGCAGAAGTAAGAGGATACGATAAAGATCCGGAAGTTATCAATGAGTTAAATAGCTATATAAAACAGATCGGGAGAACATATATTATTGAAAAAGACTTGAATATTCCTGGTATAGAAAACTTATATGAAAAGCGAAAGTTTGAAATTAGAATAAGTCATATAATGGTTAGGACAGATACAATCTCGGCGGAAGCTGCTGAGTTGAAAGCTCGAAAACTAATCGAAAAATTAAACAACGGAGAAAATTTTGAGCAATTAGCAAAAGAATATTCCGATGATCCATATTCAAGAGATTACGGTGGTGATTTATATTTTTACACAGCCGGTGAGTTGCAACCAGTCTTCGAAGATGCAATTTATAACACACCTGTCGGCAGTATTTATCCTCAACCTTTGAGAAGCGGCGGAGGATATCATATCTTTAAAGTGACGGGTAAACGCGAAAGAATTCCCCAAGTACGGGCAAGACATATTTTAGTAAGTTATAAAGCTGGAGGAGTTGATTCCGCTAAAGCCGATACTTTGCATGCTTTTCTTAAAATTAAATCGATATTAGAACAGATTAAAAACGGGGTCGATTTTGATGAAATGGCTAAAAAATATTCCGACGATAAATCTACGAGCGGTGTTGGTGGTGATTTGGGATTCTTCCCAAGGAGAAGAACGGTAAAACCTTTTGATGAAACGGTATTCAATCTTGATATCGGAGAGGTCTCTGAGATAGTTCAAACTAACTTCGGGTTTCATATAATTCAACTTCTCGAAAAGAAAAAGTATCCGACTTTCGAGGAGGAGAAAGATAACTTGAGAAACGTCTATAATGCAATTTATTTCAAAGCTGATTTAATTAATTACATTGGGAAATTAAAAAAGGAATTAGGCTTTATACAAAACGTCTCGGGTATAGAATATGTCTTCAGTAAAATCGATTCACTTGAAATTAAATCCGACTTTTGGGACGGCAGTTTACGTAACGATCTTAAAGATTTGAATATATTTTTCGTACAAGATAAACCGTATGTCTTCGATAGTGTGATTGTGCGCGCTGTTTCCAACCCGCAATTGCATAACAAAATTTTCACTAGAGAAACAATGAATGATTTGATTGATAAGTACGCAGAGGATTTATTATTTTATGAAAAATCGGAATTGCTCGATAAAACGGACGAACCTTTTGCCAAGTTAATGGGCGATTATAAAAACGGTATTTTAATTTTTAAACTGCATGAAGAAGAAATTTGGAATAAAGTTAAATTTGATGATGAACAGCTGAAAGAATTATATGAAACCACAAAAGAAAATTACTGGACAAGTGATATGATTCGTTTCAGCGAAATCTTTGTACGGCAGGATTCTTTAATAAAACTTTGTGATGAACTGATAAAACAAGGAGTCAGCTTTGATTCACTTGCCGTAAAATATACTCAGAGGAAAGGATACAAAGAGAGAGCCGGTGCATGGGATCTAATGACAATTGCTAAAAGCGAAATTGCAAAAAAAGCCGATTCGTTAGTGATATCCGGTACTATTTCGGAACCGTTTAAGATTTGGGACGGTTGGGCAATTATCAGACTGGATGAACGAGTTCCTGCCCGTATAAAAACTTTCGAGGAGGCAAAACCTGAACTGGCAACGAATTATCAGGAAATTGAAAGTAAGCGTCTTGAGAATGAATATATCAATAGATTAAAACAGATTTACAAACCGGAATTATATTATAATGTACTTGAAAAACTTTATTAAAAGCAGCCGCATACTTTTGATTTTTCTTCTTCTCTTACTTAGCTGTGAAAGGGAAAAAGTAGAAGAAAAGTATATTGTGAAAGTAAATGATTCTGTTTTAACTGAAAGCGAACTTAAAGAAAAACTAGACTCAAAATTTTTCGATAAGAAGTATAAGGATGAGTATATAAGACAATGGATTGAAAATGAAGTACTTTATCAGGAAGCAATAGATAAAGATTTATTGGAGAATCCTGAATATATAAAGGCGATTGAAATTAGTAAGAAAGAACTAGCAGCGGCGTATGTATTGAAAGAATACTTTAAAGAAATATCTATTGATGCCGGTACCGATGAACTG
>CAZKNM010000082.1:0-13464 GCA_964554135.1 uncultured Melioribacteraceae bacterium | reverse complement strand
TATTCCTATAAAGGGAGCGGAATGAACGTTATGGAAATGAGTCACCGCGGCAAGATATTTGATGGCATAATAATCGAAACGACTGAAAATCTAAAAAAGTTGTTGAATATAGGGGATGACTATGCGGTTCTGTTTTTACAAGGGGGTGCAACACTGCAATTTTCAATGGTCCCGCTGAATTTAATGCCTCCTAAAAATAAAGCCGACTATATCGTAACAGGCTCATGGTCGAAGAAAGCGGTAAAAGAAGCTAAGAGAGTTGGCGTTGTTAATATTGCCGCGTCATCCGAATCTCAAAATTTTACTTTAATTCCCAAGCAAAGTGAACTGAAACTTGATCCGGATGCTTCCTATGTGCATTTTACATCTAACAATACGATTTACGGGACTCAGTTTAAATCCGAACCGCAAGTTGGTAATGTACCGTTGGTGTGCGATGCATCATCCGATTTCCTACACAAGAAAATTGACATTAAGAAATACGGATTGATTTACGCCGGTGCACAGAAGAATATCGGTCCCGCAGGAGTAACCGTTATAATTATTGGAAAAGATCTTTTAGAAAGTAGCGCAGATAGTCTGCATACTTATTTAAATTATAAAGTTCACGTAGAGAATAATTCGATGTATAATACACCAACTACTTTCGGCGTTTACATGTCCGGATTGGTATTTAAGTGGTTGTTGAACATGGGTGGTTTAGATGAAATGTATAAGAGGAATGTTGAGAAAGCGAAGATCTTGTACGATGCTATTGATGCAAGTGGTGGATACTATAAAGGCACCGTTGTTACTGAAGATCGTTCTTTAATGAATGTTACATACAGACTACCGAATGAGGAGCTTGAAAAGAAATTTATAGAAGAAACCAAGAATAAAGGAATGGAAGGATTGAAAGGGCATAGATCGGTTGGAGGTATTCGTGCATCGATTTATAATGCTTTTCCGAAAACCGGTGTTGAGGCGCTCGTCAATTTCATGGCTGATTTTAAAAAGAACAACTAATTAAATAATATGTTATTCTTCGCCCCCGCTTTGTGCGGGGGCGAAGAAACCAAATATTATCCGAGGAGAAAATGAATAAGTTTGTTTACATGTTAATGTTGTTAGTAGTTTTCATGTCCGCTTGTTCGAAGGAAGAAAGAAAACTTGAACTCTTTAGCCCCGAGGCATTTGCTTTCAAATTAGAGGAAGGTTGGGAATTAAATGCATCTGTACAGGTAAAAGGAGTCTCTCTTCGTGGAGAAAACGGAGGGTATTCCGCACGTCTTTCATATTATGTTGATGCAGTAACACCTGCCGGAGAAAAACTTGAGGAGATATATTCAGATATCGTTAACAAAGAATCGGCCGACGAGTTTAATGAAATGACGATTGAACTGCAGGTAGAGTTTGATCAGAGTTATTTAGCAGGTGAGTACAAACTTATATTTTATGTAACAGATGATTATTTGCAGCAGGAAGTTTCCATTGAGAAGACCTTTGAATTAACAGCCGAATAAAAAAGGGAGAACCCAAATTCTCCCTTCTATTTTTCCTCGTTTGGCGTTTAACATTTCTGTCTATTCTAGGTCTCCCACTATCTTTTCAACTTCTTCCAATATCTCACATGACTTAACCAACTCTTTCATTTTATTATGATCCGGGTATAGCGGTCTATCGATATCAAGGAAGTTTACATGTTTTCTGATCACTTCTTTTGCTTTAGTAACTCCTTTGCCGAATTGGAATTCTCTGAAATCGAGAGCTTGAGCCGCAGCCATGAATTCGATGCCCAATATACCGTAGGCATTATCCATTATTTGAAAATTTTTCAGTGCGGTGTTCATTCCCATCGATACAAAATCTTCCTGATCTGCAGCAGCGGGAATCGATTGAATTGATGCAGGCATCGATAAAATTCTTTGTTCGACGATTTGCATATCGGCTGTGTATTGACTCAGCATCAAACCGGAGAACATTCCGGCACCTTTTGTTAAGAACGGCGGAAGTCCGACACTCAATGCCGGATTGTTCAGTCGGTTCATCCTGCGTTCGGACATAACACTCACTATTGTCACTGCCGCACCAACCATATCCATCGGTAAAGATACCGGAGTACCCTGGAAGTTTGCGCCGGTCAATGTAATTTTGTCTTCTGGAATAAAAATCGGATTATCTCCAACTCCGTTTAATTCAATTTCAACCTGTTCTTTTGCGAAAGCTAATGTATCATGAGCAGCGCCGATAACCTGCGGAGTTGAACGCATTGAATAAGCATCCTGCACTTTGATTTTTAATTTCCCTGTCTGAAGATCGCTTCCTTCGATGCATCTCATGATTGATTTTGCACATCTTACCGCCCCTTTGAAGCCACGCAGTTTGTGTAAACGTACATCATACGGTTTAAGATTTGCAAGTAAAGCTTCCAACGACATTGAAGCTGCGATCTCTGCCTGCTTCAACCATCGCGCCGTATCGTAAAGAAATATTGCGCTCATTGCGGTTAGTACATTCGATCCGTTGATTGTTGCGAGCCCGTCGCGCGCCTGCAGACCAGGTACTTTTATTCCTGCCCGGTCGAGAGCTTCTTTCCCTTCATACAATTTGCCCTCGTAGTAGGCATGTCCTTCTCCCATCATTAATAATGCAATTTGAGACATGGGCGCTAAATCACCACAAGCTCCTACGGACCCTTTCTGGCAAACTTGAGGAGTCACACCTTTGTTCAACATATCAACTAAAGTTTGGGTTATTTCAGGTCGGCATCCTGAATTTCCGTGGGCGTGTACGTTTATTCGGCCTGCCATGGCACCGCGGACCCATTCAATCGGCATTGGTTCGCCTATGCCTGCGGCGTGGTTGTAAATCAAATACTTTTGGAAATCTTTTACTTGTTCGTCGTTTAATACGACTTCGGAAAACTCACCGATACCTGTGTTTACACCATACATAATTTCTCTTGCCTTAATCTTCTCTTCCAGCATTGCGCGGCATTTTTTAATTCTTTCGAGAGCTTCGGTGTGTAATTCTACTTTTTCGTTGTGACGTGCTATCTGCACCAGTTTCTCTACGGTTAAACTGTATCCGTCCAGTACAATTGGCATAATGAAATCTCCTAAATATGGAATTTTATACATGGAAAATTAGTGATTACGGATGAGAAAATTGAGGGAAAATTCATAACTTACAGCACTTTCTTTCGTCTCAATTTCTAAAATGAACAGGAGCGGGTTGATGGATCTTTACATAATAGTATTTATTCTTGTGACGGTTTTAATACTTTTAGCTCTCGGGGGCTTCTTCTTTTTTATACAATGGCTGGATAAAAAGATAGATAAAAAAGACAGACTTGGTCAAACGAAACGAAAGGATTGAAAATAATTTTTGAACATTAAATGTATTTTTAGCAAGTCAAATCTTTGGAGTTATAAATGAACAGAATAACTTGTATTGTAATCATTATAATTTTGTTCACTTCTTTGGTATGGAGTCAGCAATCTGGCAAAACCACCAAATGGGAACAAGTAAAATTTTTAGTAGGTGAATGGACCGGTGAAGGGGGAGGGCAGCCGGGAGTAGCAGCAGGAGGATCTTCATTCACTTCCGATTTGGATGATCATATAATCGTTAGAAAGAATTTTGCAGAATATCCCGCTAAAAACGGTCGTCCGGCATTCAGGCATGAAGATTTGATGATTATTTATAGCAATCCGGACGGAACGGTAAAAGCAGTCTATTTTGATAATGAAAATCATGTTATTAATTATGATGTGGATATTCCGGACGATGGTTCGTCAATTGTTTTCTTGAGTGAATCTGCTGAAGGAATGCCTCTGTTTAGAATGACATACAATATAGTAAGCGAGGATAAAGTAACATTAAGTTTTGAGATTGCACCGAGCGGGAAGATTAATGATCTTTCAAAGTATATTGAATCAAGTATGGTAAGGTCGAAAT
Organism: uncultured Melioribacteraceae bacterium; assembly: GCA_964554135.1. Taxonomy (GTDB): domain Bacteria; phylum Bacteroidota; class Ignavibacteria; order Ignavibacteriales; family Melioribacteraceae; genus CAZKNM01. The sequence continues at coordinate 9,525 of CAZKNM010000082.1, read as the reverse complement.
AGTAAATTTTTAAGAACTCGTAGTTTGATTGCGGAGACGGGTGCATAATGTGGCGTTGGAGAGCAGTGGGCAATTATTAATTTTTTATTTATCATCTATCAACTTTTTTATTTTGTTAATATTAACCGCACTCGATCTGATCTTTAGCTTAACATCTTGATCATTGTAATCTGCGTTAAGCACCTCTGCTAATCCGTAGATTTGAGAAATTACTTTTGTGTCTTCATGGTTCAGCGTTATAGTCAAATCCGTAAAACTGTTTTCATATAATTTGAGAAGCCGCTCTTTTAACTCGTTGATATTAATACCGCGTAAAGAAGAGATTAAAATGCTGTCTTTGAACTTGTTTGAAACGTATTTCATTTTATTGTTATCATTTAAGGCATCGACTTTGTTGAATATTTTTATTCGAGTTTTTGATCCACAGTTCAACTCTTTTAAAGTCTCTTCAACAATCTTGATATGATCTTCAAAAAACGGATGCGAGACATCGATTACATGAAGAATAATATCCGCATCGCGTACAACGTTGAGAGTGCTTTTAAATGAAGCGACAAGATGATGCGGCAGTTTGCGGATGAAACCGACTGTGTCGCTCATTAAAATAAATTTATTTTTTTCCAGTTCTAGTGACCGGGTTGTTGAATCGAGTGTGGCAAAAAGTTTATCCTCGGTTAATACACCGGCGTCTGTTAATCTGTTTAAAAGTGTGGATTTACCCGCATTGGTATAACCTACCAGTGTAGCGGTGATAAATTCTTTTCGTTTGAGGCTCTTTGTAAAAGTCTGAGACTCAATCTTTGACAATTTTTCTTTTAACTTGCTGATGCGGGTCCGAATTATTCTTCTATCGGTTTCTATCTGTGTTTCACCGGGTCCTTTTGTTCCGATGCCGCCGTATTGCTTTGAGAGGTGAGTCCAGGCACGTGTTAAACGGCTTAAGGTATATTGAAGCTGTGCTAGTTCAACTTGCGTTTTTGCTTCGTTGGTTCTGGCATGAGATGCGAAGATATCGAGTATCAAACCGCTGCGGTCGATTATCTTTCTATTGATTAATTTTTCTAGATTCCTAACCTGTGTTGGATTGAGGTCATCATCAAATATTACAAGGTTGATATTATTGAATTCAACCAGCTGGGCGATTTCTTCCGCCTTTCCTTTACCGATGAAATATGCCGGATCAATAGAGCTTTTTTCCTGGACTATTTTAATGACGGTTTCGGCTCCCGCTGTATCGGCAAGAAGTACCAGCTCATCAATATGCTCTTCGATGATTTCCTTTGAAACATCTCTTGTTTTTACGGTAACAAGAATAGCTCTTTCAGTTGTCTTTTGTTCTGTTTCTATCATTGAATGATAATGAAAGTAATATCTTTTTGTAAAAATAGGTCAGTTGTAATTGCACATCAACCATTGGGAGAATATTATTTAAGAATTTTTATTTAACCCAACAATATCTTTTTTTGCACTTCGTGATATTGTCATTTCAATTAAAGCCAGTATAAAAGCTATGATTATGAACGATTGCCACAATTCGGTTCCATAACGGGATTGTTTGATTGAAGCGGTGAAATCCTCGTCCGGATTAATATTGAATACGTTCCCTTTGTAATTAATATTAGTTAGGTAATCACTAAATTCTCCGGGGGAAAGATAATCCATAATTGATTCTCTCGGATCGGTGTTTACTTCGGCATAATCGAGCAGTTTATCCCCGGCATAAAAAGTATATATACCGGTTAAATCGGTATTGCTGTATTTAAAGAATTTTTTATTCCCAAAATCTTTCGAAGAACTATAATCAGTTGTACTGTCTGGTCTGTTGGTTATAATTTGAAGTGCCGTTCCTTTTGAGATGTCGACAAATATATCGTCTCCCGCAAATATGGATTCTGTGTTTCTTGTTTGATTCACTAGGTAACGAACAGATTTATTTATCAAAGGTGCGAAAATTCCCTTTAATGAGAAATCGCTCCATGTTAGGATAGGCGCAGCATTATACAGTAGAACTTTTCCTTTGCCGATTTGATATTCGCTTAAAAAGGGAGAACCGTCCAACAGAGAAATAATATTTTTACCTAAACCCGTAGTAGTAATTTTGAAGTAGCGGAAAATTTTAGGTGACTCGATTAGTCTCTTTTCGTCTTCTATAAATAGATTTGAAAATAATGGGTGGTCAAAATCTATTTTATCGAACAGTGATACAGTTATCATTTTATTATTGTCTGAGATTAAACTTTCCGGCTTAGGCAAGTTTAAGTTAGTCAGAACGCTTTTAAATTCCTCTAATGAAGATTTACTCCCTGGTGTCAATATGATTTCACCGCCATCGTAGATGTATTGTCTCAAGTTTTCCAATCCGGCAGTAAAGTCGGCGCCGATAATAAAGACGCAGTCATATTTGTGTAAGTCGGTTGATTGAATTTGATCGGTGGAACGATTGGTAATATTGATGCTGTTAGTCAGGTCGTTTGTGGCGAGTGCCGCATTTATGTAGTAAGCGTCTGATATATTATCCGTAAAGATAGCTAAAGATATTTGTGCTGGAATGTAGATGCTTATGAATCTTGAATTATCCTGAATGATGTCGTCGTTTTCAAGTTCAACAGAAATTTTTACAAGTCCCGATTCTTTTAATGTGGCTTCGAAGGTAATTTGTTTTGTCGCACCGGTTTTTAAAGTAACGGTTTGCTGTGCTTCTCTTTTATCGTTTATGAATAATGAGACGATTCGATTTTTTACTTCTCTGTTGAAATAATTTGTTATTGTAGCAGTAAAACCGCTTGATTTGTTGATTTCGAAAATCTGGTTATTAACTTCAAAGTCGGTGATAGCGAGATTTGTCGGTTCTTTAGATATTATGTTAATTTGATATAACTTGGTGTCTGAGGGGAAAATGACAGCTGATGCTATTGAAATATACGGATCGTTAACAATCCTGCTTTTCTGAAAATCGGAAAGAATATAGATTTCTTTGTTTGGATTTGCTGCCGAAGCGATAATTTGTCCCGCTTCAATCATTGCTTCATGTAAAGTTCTGCTGATGTAAGACGGATTGATATCATCTATCGTTTTAAGGAATTGAGTTTTATCGTCGGTGAATTGAAAATAATTTTTTCCGACACCACTTATTGATATTACGGCAAATTCATCCCCCGTTTGAGATTCATCCAGAATTTCTTTTATGATTTGCTTCGCTTGGTTTAGGTATGATCCCTTATCGGTTACTGCCGACATACTGAAAGTATTATCTAAGATAAAAACTGTTGAGCTTTTTGCAGCAGAAGCTGTTCCCAAAAGAGAAACATTTTGTAAAGTCGGACGTGCAAAAGCCGTAACTATGAAAAGTATAATTAACGTTCTTAGTGCGAGCAAAAGCCATTGTTTTAGTTTGACTCGTCTGATTTTACTTTGCTGGAGCTCTTTTAAAAAAGCAATTGTGCTGAACTCAATTTTTTTCAACTTTTTCAGATTAAGGAGATGTATGATTACGGGGATTGATGCGGCAATTAGTCCGAATAGAATGGTTGGATTTAAAAAAGTCATTAATTTTAAGCTCTTTTATAGAGTGACAATCGATAGATTATTTCAGTAATGAATTTTTATAAAGCTCGATCAATTTATCGGTGTAAATATTAATGTCAAATTTCTCAAGCGCTCTGTTTCTTCCGGCATGGCTAAGGTTATCTCTCAAATCCTTTGAGTTTATTAATTGTTCCAGCTTTAATGTGAGGTCTTCGGCATTTCGGTTTTGGAAAAATAAAGAAGTCTTTCCGTCGATAGCAATGTCTAAAACACCATCGGTGTTGGAACATACAGTCGGTTTTGCCATCGCCATTGCTTCGACCAACGCTAAACCGAAAGCCTCGGCATGTGACGGAAAAACAAAAATATCCATCCCGGCAATTACATTGGGAGTATCAGATCTGTACCCGGTAAAAATGATTTTATTTTGATGATCATTTTCACCGGCTATATTTTTTATATTTTGTGCATATTTATCTTCTCCGTGGCTTGGTTCGCCGACTATCATAAAGCGGAGGTTGGAATATTTATTCGATAATTCCTTTGCAGCGTAAATAAATTCTTCATGTCCCTTGCCGGGAGTGAATCGTGCCATCATACCGATCAAAATTTTGCCATCACCGATATTGAACTCATCGCGTACGGACTTGTATGAATATTCTTTGGGATTAAATTTCTCCATGTCGATTCCATTGTGCAGCAATACAACTCTTTTTTTATCTAACGGTGTAGTTTCTAACAAATTTTTTGTGATTACCTCGCTGATTGCAAGGGCAAATGTAATTCTATTATATATAAACCTGTGGAGGAAATCCTTTTTAATGATAAATGAGCCTACCTGTTTTGATAGAAATAACCGCGTGTCCAAACCCGCTGTTTTCAAAGCCGGAACTACTGTCCATAGGTCCCTGGAAGCCTGAGTATGAATTATATTATACTTATTTTTTTTCAACAGCTCGGTGAGTTTGAAAATTTGAAAAGGATGAAAATTACCCCCCACTTTCAGAGTATTGCACACCAAGCTGTATTTTTGAGCTTCTTGATGTATTTTTGATTCCGGGTAACATAAAAGTTCGGCTGTGATATTTTTGTTCTGTAATTGACGAATGGAAGTGAGCGTGTACATTTCCAATCCGCCCCAGCTTTTTGAAAAACATGTATGAAGAACTTTCATTGGTAAACTTTTTTGATTGTGGCTCCGTTAAAATAATGTGTTAATATCTCATCGAATGAATAACCAAAGTAACTCATAACTGCAGCTCCGATTTGACAGAGCCCGACTCCGTGTCCCCAGCCCGCCCCCAGTAAAATAAACTTCTGCGGTATTTCCTTAGTTGTTTTCATTTTTTCAACGATAAATGCAGAACTATACAAATGCGATTTTGAAAGAACCCTTCTTATCTCCAACTCCTTTCCGATAATCATACTTTTATTTGAACCGAGTATTTTTAATTTGATCATTCTACCCGAGAAACCTCTTTCAACCGGAATTAGATCGATAATATCTCCAAATTCTTGACCGCTTTTCTCTTCTATGATATTTTGTAATTCATCTTGTGTGTATTCAACTTTCCATCTAAAAAAATCGGTTGTTGTCTGGTCGTAATTCAATAAGATATTTGAGAGTAACTTTTTGTTCGCAATGTTGCAGAAGACTTTTGGTTTGCCCCTTATCCATTTTTCGGCGGCGGAATCATTTTTTAAATCTGTATTATAATCGTCAGGTTCAAACCTAAAGTCATATGTGCTTTTAAGATAATCACGTGGCACCGGTTCCCAAACATTTTCATAAGATTCGGTTATACCGCCGCAGCATTTGCTGTAACGGGCGTTGCAGGTTTTGTTTCCGTAAAATAAAACCAAACCCCTTGTTTCTTCAATTGCCCGTCTGGCCGTATCGGTAAGAATTTTTGTAATTCCCTGGTATCTCTGGCAATGATCGTCGGCGCAAACATCATATCTCAAATGATCTTCCCTGTCGTACCATTTAATTATTTCATTTTCGTTTTGATAATTCGTTGATTCGTGGTGGTGACGCGAAGTTTTGTTTTTTCTGTTCTCGATTTGAGTGATTAACCAGCTTCTTGAAATGATCGCGTGGGCTTTTAGAAATTCTAAAGAACTTTTAGAACTCATTTCGGAAGATATAACACTGACAAGATAATCTTCTGCAGAGAGAATATTTACGGCGACGAGTAATTTTTTCTCTATTATGAATTTTAACGAATCGGTGAAACGTTGATTTTCTTTTCTCTGCCAATGAAAATCTTTACCAATTATTACATCATGAATAATGAAGGAATCGGATTTTAAATCCACTGATTTTATTGTGACTTCATTTTCGAAGGTAAGAGTTTTATCACCGCAGCTAATCGTGATGATTTTTCCATTGCATTCTGCTCGGCACTTTCCGACAAAACGCAGCTGGCTGTTTCCAATACGATAATTCCCATATAATACGAAATAGATTGTCTCGGCGGATAATATGGCAACGCTTAACTTTGGCTCTGTCATGTTATTACGGGAAAAAGTTGGTTGTTTAAATTTTTAGTGTAATAATATACTGATATATGATAAAAAGCGATAGTTATGAGCTAGAATTAGCCATTTCTGATGATTTTATTAAAACAAATTTAAAAGCATCAAATTTTTATTTATATTATTTTATAAACGAATATTTAATTAATTATAATTCAAGAGATTAATTATGAACAACATCATTAAGAAAGCTGTATTCATCGGTGCTTTTTTATTAGTGTTTAAGGGATTTGTTCTTCCTCAGTCAAACTCATCGCTCGCATTTTCCGAGGTGATGTTCAAACCATCTGCCTCCAATTCGGAATTCATAGAAATTTACAATTGCTCCGAAACGGAAACAATTAATCTTAATGCCTATTCATTTAAATATCATACTTCTGCAAAAGAATCGTTTGTCTCCGTGACAGGTGGATTTGATTTACTACCTGGAGGCTTTGCGATTATTTTTGAAGCAGATTATGATTTTGTGAATGGTATTTATAAAAACAGAATTCCCGATGGAACCTTGATTTTAAAATTAAAGGACGATGCCTTCGGTAGTTCGGGTATGTCTAACTCAAGTGATAGAAAAGTAACACTACTAAATTCATTTAATCAAATTGTTAGTGAATACTTATATACAGCCGATAACGATTACGGGATCTCTGAAGAAAAAATTATTCTTTGTGATGGAGACAGTACAGATAATTGGGGAAATTCGCAACTAGTAGATGGCACACCTGGTTTTAAAAATTCCATTTCACCGAAAGAATATGATGCTGCCATAGTTGGGTTCTGGACAGACGAAAGTTATGGAATAATAGGTGCGTCGATCTCTTTGCATTTAGTTGTAAAAAATGAAGCGATAAAATCGATCGATTCGTTGGGCATTAAAATTTTTCGTGATATTAATAATGATTTGGTTGGGGATCTGTCTGAAAAGATTTATGAAATCAGCGAACAAAATATATTGGCTGGAGATAGTGTCAAAGTAGATTTGATCACAAATAATTTTTCGGAGGGGAATAATAAATTCATAGCAGTTATTAATTATTCGAAAGATGAATTCTTACAAAATAATACGGTTTATTTAAATTTTACCGGGGTGGTTTTGAATGAAGCGAGGAATGATCTGATAATAAACGAGATAATGTATCTGCCTGGAGATGGAGAATGTGAATGGATAGAGTTATATAACAAAAGTGAAAAGAATATTCAGTTTCTCGGTTATCAGCTTGCGGATAATTCTTCGAAGGTTAGAATAAATTATGATTCAGTGATAATACCTCCTGGCGATTTTCTCATTATATCGAAAGACAGTTCAATCTTTAGAAAATATAATATAGTGTCCACCACAATAGTTACATCATTCCCCGCATTAAATAATTCCGGCGATAAAATTATTTTACTAGACTCCCTTGATAGAATTATCGATTCGCTAGAATATACGTCAGATTGGGGAGGTGAAACGGGGAAATCATTAGAACGTATCGATCCAATGTTAAATTCAATCAATCCGGCGAATTGGGGTTTGTGCAAAAATGCTGATGGTGCAACACCCGGAAATATTAATTCGCTGACACAAAAACATTTCGATGTTATTGTTAAGGAGATTATAATAAATCCGGTTTATCCGATGGTCGGTGATGATGTTAGTGTGAGTGCGATGGTGAAAAACATTGGTAAAAATGATGTTGAGGTACTCATTGAATTGTTTAACGATGAAAACACGTATTATGATTTATTAGATAGGTCTTTTCAAATTCACATAGGAGCCGGCGATTCTGTTCTTTATAATTTCAATTATATTTTTGAAAATATATTTGATACACAAAATATTATTGTGCGCGCATCGGCATCGGTCGATCAAGATACATCGAATAACTATTTGAATTACGTGATTAGAACGGGGTATCCGTCGCAGACTATTTTAATAAATGAAATTATGTATAATCCGGCTAATGAAGAACCGGAGTGGGTCGAATTCTATAATAATTCAAATTACAATATAGATTTGAACGGATGGCAAATATCAGATGTCTTTACAACTCCTGTGTCAAGTATTTTATCAACCAACACACAATCTTTTGACCCTCATTCTTACATGATAGTTTCAAAGGACTCTTCAATCTATAATTATCATAGAGTTATTTCCGGTTCTGTAGTAATTCAAAGTTTTGCGAACTTGAATAATGATGAAGATGGAATCGTGTTGAGAGATTTTCGGGGATTGACGGTCGACTCAGTACATTACACACCTACATGGGCAGGAATGAAAGGATATTCTTTTGAAAGAAAAACATTCGAAGCACCATCAACCGAATTATTCAATTGGGGGAGATCGATAGACATTGAGCAAAGCACACCAGGCAGAATTAACAGTATTACACCTAAAGATTATGATTTAGCGGTTACCGCTATTTATATCTCACCCAGGTTTCCGGTTATAAACGACGATGTTAACATAAATGTGCAGATAAAAAATCTTGGTACTAAAAATGCGATTGACTTTACTGTGAAAATTTATCGTCGGTTCGATGATGTTGATCTGGTGTTGAAAGAATCAAATGAATTGCTTCTAGCCCCGGGGGATTCGGTATTAATCTGCACAGAACAGCCGCTTGTGTTGGAATGTGAAATGTTTATTTATGCCGATGTAGAATTTCATGACGATATGAATACATTGAATAATTATGCCGAGAAGACAATTTTCCCGGGCTATCATCAAAATATTGTTTTGATTAATGAGGTGATGTATCAGCCGGACGATGGAGAGCCGGAGTGGATAGAGTTCGTAAATAATTCCGATGAAATTGTTAATCTTAAGAACTGGGCCATTAGTGATGTGCTGACAATTCCGACAAAAAGTGTTATAACATACGATGATCACTTGCTGAATCCAGGTGAATATCTTGTAATTACTTCTGATTCTACATTTCATCCCGAAACATTAAATGAAGCATGTCATATCTTTGAAGCAGCTTTTGGTAATTTAAGTAATAGTAAGGACGGAGTAATTTTATATGATTTTCGGGAAGCGGTCATTGATAGTCTGTTTTACAATAACTCATGGGGAAATGAAAAAGGAAAATCGCTTGAAAGGTTGTCGTTAAACCGTAGCACGAACGATCTGTCGAATTGGGCATTATCATTAAGTTTGGTAGGAAACACTTTGGGAGAAATTAACTCGGTCACACTAATTCCTCAATATAATTTCAACGATCTTGTGGTAAATGAGATTTTATACGATCCGGCTGCTGATAATTCCGAGTTTATAGAGTTCTTCAATAAAAGTGATAATTATGTTCAACTTGGAGGGTGGAGATTCAGTGATGAATCCGGAAATCAAATTAAACTGCAGAACAATAGTTGTATACTGCCTCCTAATTGTTACTTTGTAATTGCGGCAGATTCTGCGGTTTTTAAAAATTATACATGGCTTGATAATGAAGACAATATAGGAATAATTAGTTCATCAAGTTT
>CAZKNM010000081.1:0-13638 GCA_964554135.1 uncultured Melioribacteraceae bacterium | reverse complement strand
TAATGATCGGATATTTAACGGGAAAAATAATTTCGAAGAAACCGACACAAGTAATCCTTGACGTTGGTGGTGTCGGATACGTGTTAAACATTTCAATCAGCACATTTGAAAAGCTCAGTGATGAAGGAGAGATCGTTTCTCTATTTACTTACTTAGCGGTTAAGGAAGATGCTCTCGATCTATACGGTTTTTTCAATCAGGGGGAAAAAGAAATGTTCAAATCATTGATAAGCGTCAGCGGCGTGGGTCCGAAATCTGCACAGAGCATTTTATCCGGAATAGAAATAGAAGAATTAAAAGAGGCTATTAAAACCGGCAACGTAGCTCGCATAATTTCAATACCCGGCATAGGCAGAAAAACGGCGGAGAGATTGATTGTGGAATTAAGAGACAAAGTTGATTCAATTGCCGTCGGGATTGAGTTTGCTGCAAAAGGTACATCAAGCATAAGAAACGATGCTGTTTCAGCATTAACAAACCTGGGTTACAACACGAAACTGTGTGAAAAAATCATAAGAGATATTTTAACTTCCTCTCCAAATATTTCTATTGAGGGGTTAATTAAGGAAGCGCTTGCAATGTTAAACAAGTGAATTCACCGATAAGAGTCTACTACTTTTGAAGCGTGGGGGATTGAACAAGCAACCTCACAAAAAATATATAACTTATTTTGCGCTTAACATCTGCCTCATATCTTTCTCGTATGCATTATAACTATTCCAATCTAATATGTGACATATATTCTCAGCATAATTTATAAGGTTTGGATTGTCCAGGTCAAAATAATCGCTTTTCATCCATTTTTTTAATGTGGGACTATACCAAGTTGTCAACATCTCAAAAACGCGAGAAGAAACTGGGCGTAGTCTTTGCTCATTAAAATGAATCGCTTGATTTCTACCTGCATATATTATCAATCCAATTGGAATTCCATCATAATCTCTCCCTATACAAAATTTTACTGCCGTTGAGATTGGTTCAATAATATCTTTGAACTTTTCAGGAACAACATTGTTCTTAGAAAATTTTTCTATTCCCCAATAAGCAAACTGTAAAATGGTTCCTTTTAATGTGCTCATCGCAAAGCTTTCAAACAAAAATTGTTTCTCTCGTTTTATTCTTTCTTCTAATATCTCCTTATTATCGCTCTCCCATTTTATAAGAGAATCATCATTACCCATGAGCGGAAGAGTAGGCATTTCTGGTTTTTGTAATAATTCCCAATATGTATCATAAGCTTCAAACAATTTTACAACCGCACTTTTAGTGCGCTCTAGATACTCACCAATATTATCCATGTGTGTGGTCTCAAAGATTGTGATTAATAATCAGGTTATTTTTATACAAAGACACCCAACTTCTCTCAAAATCAAAGAAGATGGGTGTCTCTCATCTACTTAATTAATTTTTTCATCTTCTCAATCTCATCTCTCAGCATTGCGGCTCTTTCAAACTCAAGGTCTTTTGCGGCGGTCAGCATTTCTTCGGTCATCTGCTCAAGTAATTCTTCACGCTGTTCTTTCGTCATATATTTTATAACGGGCTCGGCTACTTTCGTAAATGCCGTCTGTTCTCTCTCTGCATCTCTTTTTCTTACATCGGCAATGGAGGTGGAGGCGAGAATTTCATCGACACTTTTGTAAATTGTCTTCGGTGTTATATTGTTTACCTTATTATATTCTGTCTGCAGTTTGCGGCGTCGGTTTGTTTCGGCAATTGTTTTTCTCATCGATTCGGTCAGCACATCGGCATACATAATAACTTTACCGTTAACGTTACGCGCGGTACGGCCAGCCGTCTGCATCAGCGATCTTTCGCTGCGCAGAAAACCTTCTTTATCTGCATCGATAATTGCAACGAGAGAAACCTCCGGCAGGTCGAGTCCTTCACGCAGCAGGTTAACGCCTACCAGCACATCAAAATCGCCGATGCGCAGATCCCGTATAATTTCAACACGCTCCAATGCATCGATGTCGCTGTGAATATAACGTACTTGAATTTCCAACCGGTCGAGATAATCTGATAAATCTTCCGCCATCTTTTTGGTTAAAGTGGTAACAAGAATTCTCTCTTTCTTAACGACACGCTTTTTAATTTCACCGATTAAATCATCTATCTGCCCTTTAATCGGACGGACTTCAATTCCCGGATCGAGGAGACCGGTCGGTCTGATAACCTGCTCAACAAAAGCGCCCCCCGTTTTCTCAAATTCATAATTACCGGGAGTAGCGCTCACATAAATCGCCTGGTTAACCATATTTTCAAACTCTTCGAACTTCAGCGGACGGTTGTCGAGCGCGGAAGGAAGACGAAAGCCGTATTCGACGAGCGTTTCTTTACGTGATCTGTCACCGTTATACATGCCTCGTACCTGCGGTGCGGTTACGTGTGATTCATCTATTATTAATAGATAATCTTTCGGGAAATAATCGAACAAGCAATACGGGCGTGTACCTGGAGCGCGTCCTTCCATATGACGTGAATAATTTTCGATTCCCGAGCAGTAACCGATCTCGCGCATCATTTCGATATCATACTTGGTTCTTGATTCCAATCTCTGCGCTTCTACATATTTCTCTTGAGACCAAAAGTACTGCAGTCTTTCTTTCAATTCGTCTTCAATGGATTTTATTGCCCTGTTGACCTGTTCTTTTGTCGTAACAAAATACTTGGCGGGATAAATCGGGATTGATTCTACTTCTTTTACAACATTGCCGGTGATGGAATCAATTATCGACAGCCGCTCAATTTCGTCTCCCCAGAATTCAACGCGAACCGCTTCTTCGTATTGATACGCCGGAATGATCTCGACAACATCGCCGCGTGCACGGAAGGTTCCGCGTGTGAAGTCGACGTCGTTGCGCGTGTAGTAAATATCAATAAGGCTTCTGAGTAATTTCTTTCGTTCGATTTTCTGTCCCTTTTTCAAAAACATAATCTGTCTCGCGTACTCATCGGGTGCGCCGATGCCGTAAATACAGCTTACACTTGCCACAATTATTACGTCACGTCTTCCTTCTATTAACGCTGTTGTGGCCTTTAAGCGGAGACGATCAATTTCTTCGTTAACGGAAAAATCCTTTTCGATATATAAATCTCGTTTAACAACGTAGGCTTCGGGCTGGTAATAATCATAGTAGCTTATAAAAAATTCAACCGCGTTGTGGGGGAAAAATGATTTGAATTCCGAGTAAAGCTGTGCCGCCAATGTTTTGTTGTGAGAGATGATCAATGTTGGTCTGTTTACCGCGGTGATGATATTCGACATTGTGAAGGTTTTACCACTGCCTGTAACACCCAGCAGAATTTGATGTTTCTCCCTGCGGTTTAATCCTTCAACCAATTTTTGTATGGCGTCCGGCTGATCCCCCGCGGGTTTATAATTAGATACTAATTTGAATTTTTCCATTATATTTTCAGTTCATCGTAAAAGCCAGCATGAAATATAACCAAACGATTAATTAGTTAATAAAACTCCCATGAAATTAATTCCCTATCACGTGGTTTTGTCGAACACAACAAACAACCGACTATGATTTTCTCTATAACGGAAACACATTTGCATATTTCCCTCTCATTCCTCAATTTTACGGTGAGAATGTTTCAGCGAAAAAGCTCTTGTTATGACAATTCAAGAAAAACAGCAAGTGCTGATAGAAGAATTCGACGATCTTAGAGATTGGGAGGAGAGATACGCCCACATTATTGTTTTAGGTAAAAATCTAAATCCGCTCCGCGATGAATATCGTACAGAAAAAAATAAAATCGAGGGATGCCAATCTCAGGTTTGGATGAATGCCCGACTTGACGACGGAAAGATTTATCTTGATGCAGACAGCGATGCAATGATCGTAAAAGGCTTAATAGCAATGTTAATGCGTGTTTATTCCGGGCACACGCCGGACGAAATATTGGCAAGCTCGCCGGAATTCATAAAAAAAATAGGAATAGAAAATCATCTCTCGCCGACCCGGAAAAACGGATTGAGTTCAATGCTGAAACAAATTCAAATGTATGCAGTGGCTTTTAAAGCTCTGGCGAGTAAGTAACCTTATTTATGATTGTTAATAAGTTCTTTATTTTCGCACTGGTCGCATTCAAACTGAAGAGTGGTGTGCTGTACTGCGAATTTCCCCCTTAATATTTCCTCGATGGTTGACCTTAGTTTATCGCTTTGACTAATCATCATATCGTTGACATTTACATGTGCCTCGAGATGTACATCGCTCTCACCGACAGTCCACAGATGAATGTGATGAACATCTTCCACTCCTTCCAGTTTTTCAATTTCTCCTTGAATTGCTTCAATAGATATGTCCGCCGGTGCCCCCTCCATCAACACGTGAATCGCTTCGCCTAATATTATAAAACTTTCGCGAATAATATAAAGACCGATTAAAATCGTAAGCACGGTATCAAGCCAATGGGCGTTCCACAAATAAATTGCCAGACCGCCCAGTATTACGGCAACAGATGAAACAGTGTCGCTAAACAAATGAAGGTATGACGATTTTATGTTCATGCTTTCTGCTGAATCGCGTTTCAAAAGTAATGTACCAATTACGTTTGCAATCAGTCCGATACCGGCAATAAGTATCATAACACCGGCATCTATTTCATGCGGTTCGGTAAGTCGCTTCACCGCTTCATAAAAAAGATAAACGGAAATGACAATCAGAACAGACGAATTTATTACGGCCGCTAATATTTCAGCCCGCTTCAATCCAAACGTATGTTTATACGAATTATCCCTCCGTTTTAATTTTACAGCTATATAACTGATGATAACGGAAATGCCATCGCTGAAATTGTGAAGCGCATCGGAGACAAGGGCTAGACTGCCGGATATTATCCCGCCGATTACTTCGGCAATTGTTATAACAAAATTCAAAATCATTGTAACGAGTAATCGTCCTGTGACCGTGTTGATCTTATGACTATGACTGTGACTATTCAAAATAAATCCTGCCGATTTTTTATTACCCTTATTACAAAAATATATAAATATTATTTCTTAAATTTGCATCAATTCACAAACAATGAAGCGTCATAATGGAAAACATGTTTTACCAGAATTTTGATGTCGAAAGACTTGAAGACAGCAAACGGGACAGCGATTACCGCTCTCCCTTCCAAATAGACAGGGATAGAATTATTCACTCTTCCGAATTCAGAAGACTACAGGGTAAAACCCAGGTCTTTCTACCCGGTGAATACGATTTTTACCGTACGCGTTTGACACACACCATAGAAGTAGCACAGATCGGAAGATCGATTTGTAATTACCTGTTAAAAATGGACGGCTCGCAATTCGCCGAGAGTTATCATATTGATCCCGATTTGGTTGAGTGTGTTTGCCTTGCACATGATCTCGGCAACGCACCGTTCGGTCATGCAGGCGAGAGAACGCTGAACAAGCTCATGCTAAAATACGGCGGCTTTGAGGGTAACGCACAGACTCTTAGAATAATTACCGAAACGATTTATCGTTTCGGCGACGGACGGCGGGGCATGAAACCATGTAGAGCCTTTATTGACGGTATTATGAAATACAAATGTCTGTTCAAACAAAAAGTCAAACCGGAAAATCAATTTATCTACGACAATCAGAAAAAGATGATCGGTTTCATTCTTCCGGGTAAGAATTACGAGAAGGAGCTTCAAACCGTTGAAGAGTTAAATTCATTCAGAAGTATCGAGTGTCAAATTATGGATTGGGCGGATGATATTGCATATTCTCTTAACGATATTGTTGACAGCATCGCGGGGGGCTTTATCACCATCGCAAAATTAATAAAGTGGGGAAGCGATAATGATTCTTCGCTTACTTCGAACCAGAAAGAATATCTGGAAGAAATAATCGAGTGGATTAAATACGGAAATTTCAAAGCCGTGTTCGGTTCGAAGATCGGGGCATGTATTCGTGCATGCAAAACCGAAGAGCAAAAATCTTTCATGAATGATTTAACAAACAGATATAAGTACAAGTTAGTTGTAAACGGCGATACTATCGACCAGATAGAGTTTTATAAAAGAGTTGCAACCGAACTGGTTTTTCGCTCATCACAACTGCACCAAATGGAATTTAAGGGAAAACAGATGCTTCAAGGAATTTTCAATGCTTTCGAGGATAACTATATAAAAAATTGCAATGGAGAAACTCTTCTTCCTAACTTTTCAGATAAGATTATCAAAGACGAACCGGACATTAACAACCGCGCCAGGTTGATTTGCGATCAAGTTGCCGGAATGACCGACTCGTATGCTCTTAAAAATTACAGACGATTATTCGATCCGGATTACAGTTCTCTTTCGGATTTGGTTTAGGACGCAGAAAATCGGCTTTTCCTAAAAAATGTCCTTGAAAACTATTAATGAGAACTTACTCATTCGCCAGAATCCCAACAGTACCGAAAAATATTCTTGACTCTTCATAATATCCGAATTATATTAGCCATAAAGGAATATATATAGAATGTACGACGAAAAAGATCTAAAAATACTGAATTTACTTCAGAATGATGCTAGAATAACAAACGCCGAGATTGCCAGACAAGTGGAAATGGCTCCTTCGGCTGTACTTGAAAGAATAAGAAAACTAGAAGAAAAAGGAATTATCTCGGGATATGAAGCAAAAATTGACAATAATAAGCTTAATCTGGGATTAACGGCTTTTCTTTCTATTAAAACAGCAGATCGAGCTGGAGAAATAACAACTGCATTGGAAATATCAAAAATACCCGAAGTGCAGGAAGTTCATCATGTTGCAGGAGATGATTGTTATTTAATTAAAGTTAAGGCTAAAGACAATCAAGCCCTAGCAAAATTAATGAGAGAAAAGCTTGGACAGATTTCTTCAATAACCTCCACGAAAACCACTATAGTACTCGAAACAGTAAAAGAAAGTAGCAAAATACCATTAGCTTAGTTTAACAATGAGGGATTAATATGATTGCCAGAATATGGAAAGGGACTACATCTTCAAACAAATCTTCCCGCTACTTAAATTATATGGAAAAGACCGGTGTACAAAGCTGCTTGAATGTGCGCGGTAATTTAGGAATTATAATATTTGAAAAACCGGTAGATAGGAATACCGAATTTACTTTTATCTCTCTTTGGGATTCTTTTAAAAGCATCAGAAATTTTTCAAATACCGCCTCCAATGATGCCGTGCTGTTCCCTGAAGATAAAAATTTTCTGATTCGTTTTGATACTAAAACAAATTATCAAAACTGCTTTTTATATCTACCTAAAATAGAAAATGAATCGCAAAAACAGTTGGAATCTATCAGGTACGTTCCGGGTTTGCTGATTTAATAATGAACCGGCATCGTTTATATTTGCTATGAAATAAATAAAATAATGAATCAAATGTAAGGGGAGAAGAAATAATGAAGATCAATCGATCAATAGTTCTTTCTAATTTTTCCTCTATAGCCTTGATTTCATTCACCTTTCTATGTACAACCGTTTTTACTGCTCAACCGACAGATTCATCCATCGAGGTTAATATTGTATGCGATCAGGCTAATGCCGTGCTGGCAATTCTTGCAAAGCGCCAATCGAACCAGGATATAATTGAACAAGATTGGCAACAATTGTTTTCCAGTGAGGGTTATACCCGTTTGAAGAAGCGTGAGACATCATTTCGGAATACTTTCACCGATGAAGATTTCAGGGTATTCGTCCTATCCGATACACTTGTAGGAAAGTTTCAGATACTTAAAACGACTCTGGAAAAATGGAAAGGCATAGATGTAAACAAGATTGTGAATCGTGCTCTCGCTTACCTGCAGAAAGGAGCTCAAATACGGGCTAAAATCTACCCTGTTATCAAGCCCAAAACAAATAGCTTTGTATTTGAAACAACGAAAGATCCGGCAATTTTTATTTATCTTGACCCTGCAACGACACAGCAAAAATTTGAAAACACGCTTTCTCACGAGCTTCACCACATAGGTTATGAGAATAGTTGTGCGGCATTAGCAATAAAAATATCCGAGGACAGCACTATTTCAAAAAGCACACGGACTGTGTTAGAATTGGTCGGTATATTTGGGGAGGGATTTGCAATGCTTGCTGCGGCAGGAGGACCTGATATTCATCCCCATAATACCAGCAATCATGCAGATAGAGCACGCTGGGACGGTGATATGAAAAATTTCAACGACGATTTTAAAAAGATCGAACAATTTTTTCTTGATATTCTTGATAACAAATTAAAATCTAATGAAATAGAGAGAATTGCCTATTCGTTCTTTGGTATTCAGGGACCATGGTATACGGTTGGATGGAAGATGTCGGCAACAATTGAGAAAAAATATGGTCGTGCAAAGCTTATTGAGTGTCTCTGCGACCCGAGAATGTTGCTTTTGACGTACAACCAAGCAGCATTAGAGTATAATAATTCTGAACCTGATTCTCTTGTTTTATGGTCTTCTTCTCTTATAGAACGAATTGCAACAAAATGAAAACGAAGGTTAAATGTTTGAGCAACGGGTTATTAAAAATTCTTTAAGCCGTCTGCTTTAATTTAAAATAGTGTTGTGAAATTTGTTTATGATTATTGATTTTCAAAGCTACGTTGCTGAATCGATCGACGGTTTAATAACACTCCTCTACTTTTTTCTTTCAATAAGGACTTCAAGATTGCGCGACAAAAGATTATAGTCACCGACAAGATTAAGCTCTTTGATTTTATCGACGGTCTTTCTCTTCAATTTAGTTACCTGGGTTTTGTTAAGTATATTATTAGTTTCGTCTCTATCAAAAATAACTTTTCTGTCAATTTTACTTAAAACCTTTTTATTGAGCGGACAGATATTTTGGCACTTCATACACCCGATCAGACAATGATGCCAGTCATGTCTTACCCATCCAGGAAACTCATTTTTGCTCTCATTTAAAAATGTAAGACACTTTTCCGCACGAAGTAAAAATCTTGTTTCGTCTATTGCGCCTGTCGGACAAATTTTCAAACAAGCTTTACACTTATTACATTCATCCCTGCACATAAAATCTTCATCAAGCTGTTCATCACAGGGAAGATCTGAATAGAAGGCTCTTAATCTAAAAAAGCTACCCCATCCATCTATATACGTAATATTGTTTCTACCATATCTTGCCAGTCCGGAACGAACAGCCAACGGTTTTAAGGGCAAATTGGCATAGCATATTGAATAATTGTGTTCGGCTAAGTGTCGACTCATAAATTCTATCGCTTTGTAGTCCGTATCATACGAATATGTCGGGGGTACAAAGCACTTAACCTTTTGTCCTTCATACATGAAAGTTGTTTCAACAAAATATTGAGGATGTGCGGTTATAATAATCGAGCGGGTATTTAGTAATTCTTTGGGTTTTTTGAATTTATAATTGCTGAGGCGTTCTTCATAAAAATCTTCAGACAAAAATCTATTGTTGTAGAGATTAGTAACATCTTTTCGAAGAATTTTTATTCCCGAAACAGACACAATTTTGGCTTTGAATCCAATCCTTTCTAAGTTAATAATTAATTTATTTTTTAGAGTGTTTTCCATAGCATTTTCCAATAATTACAAACACAGAATAATGTTCTAAAATGATTTGATCATGCCAAATATACTGCGGACAATATCGGTTGTCAAGAAATATTATTCGCAATAATTAATACATTAAAGAATAATATCCTCTTACGAAGTGATTGTTTTGTAAAAAAATCGACCGTTTTATTAAGAGACTATGAATTTTTATAGATTTCCAATAAAAATACTCCTATAAAAAAGCTAGATTGAAGGAGAAAAAAATCGGAACCTAGTAAGAATACGCTCTAAACAATTTAAAGATTAATTAAATTTTTAAAATAAATACCGGTATGCGCTCGATTTGCAAGAAGATTGCGAGGGTTTAAAAATATATATAATCAGTTTTCCATATTTAATGCCCTATCAATATCTTCAATATTATCAAAGAAAGATAAAATTTTATTAAACACTTCATCCACAACCGCATCCGGGCATGATGCGCCGCTGGTTACGGCAATGTTTATTTTCTCTTTTGGAGGAAGAAATCCTTTTGTAATGATTTCTTCTTTTTTATGAATATCGAAATGTTTTATCTCGTCCTTTGAGATTATCTTATCCGCACTTGAGATAAAAAACGTTTTGAACTTCTGCTCAAGGAGTTCCACAAGGTGAGTTGTGTTGGAGCTGTTATATCCACCGACAACAATAGCCAGATCTGCCTCCGTTTCAAGCAAGCCCAGTGTTGCTTGCTGGTTGTCGTTCGTGGCGTAGCACAGTGTATCGCGGGTATCTGCAAAATGTTCTTTTAGATTTTCGGCGCCGAATTTTTTTTTCATCGTCTCCTTAAGGAGATCGGCAATTGCCTGAGTTTCGGATGCAAGCATCGTGGTTTGGTTTACAACGCCGATTCGCTGTAAATCTTTTTCGACGTCAAAACCATCGGAGAATTTGCCGTCGAATGTTTTATAAAATTCATCCGGCTTAACTTCGCCTAGAATAATTTTACAAAGCGTTTTAGTCTCCTCAATGTCCTTTACAACTACAGAAAGCGCTGCTGTTTTGCTGCGAGAAAATGTTGCACGTGTTTCTTCATGAACAGCTTTGCCATGAATAATTACCGTGTAATCCTCGCTGCCAAGTGAGGTGGCCCTCTTCCAAACCTTTTCAACGAACGGACAGGTTGTATTGTGTTTTATCGTGTCTATTCCTTTCTTGTTCAACAGCCTCTCAATTTCAAGCGTGGTTCCGAATGCGGGTATAATAACGATGTCATCCGAAGTAAGCTCATCCCAATCGATTAATTGGTTACCGTAAGTATCCATCACAAACTTAATGCCGCGGTTTATCAAATCTTGGTTTACGCGCGGATTGTGAATCATTTCGCTTAAGAAGTAAATTCTCTTGCCGGAATTCTCTTCGATAATTTTATACGCTATCTCGATTGCGTTTTCAACACCATAGCAGAAACCGAAATGGCGGGCAATGTAAAGCTTCACACCGCCAAAATCCAGCTCTGTAGGAGAGTAGTCTGCCTTTCGCGGATCTTCTAATTTACGTTTAGCTTTTATTTTCGCAATAATAGAACTTCGATAATGTTCGGGTATATAAAACTTTTTCAACTCTCTGTAAACCCGGTTATTATTACTTAAACTTAACTTTTACTTTATTCTCCAACTCTATTTTTACCCCATGGATCTTATCAAGGAGTTCTCTCAAGTCTTGTTTCGAATTTACTTTCTGATTTTTCAGAAATTCAAACTCTTTGGTGTTGTCCAGAATTTTGCCCATATCAAACTGCATTAATGTTAACTCGGAACCGACACGGTAAGTAGCGTTTGTCTCGATTATTTCTCCATTCACTTCAACCTGAATCAATATTCTCAAATCTTTCAGCATTTCCTTGATTTCTTCAAATTCCCCGGTCTCTGTTTCCTTCTCATCAAAACTGTAATCTTTCGGATCAAAATCCCCCGGAAGGTTTATCGTTAAAGTCGGTTGGCTTCCCTTGCTAAAGTTGAATGTTATTTGTTCCTCATTGTTCTCACCGGTAGAAAAATCGGCGGGCACTTTTTTGTCGGGATCTTGGTCTATTTTCAATTTTTTCACATCGCTAAATTCATAAAGAGCAGTATATCCTTCTCTTCCTCTATCGAAAATTTTCTCCCCTTCAACAAACTTTACTCCCTCGCCCATCTTTTTTGCCTGCTCAATAAGTTCGTTCTCGTTAAATAAATCAACAGTTTCTTTACCCTCGGATTCATTCCCAAGCGCCGCAAATTCGTTAAACATACTTACCAAGCTTTTGCTCAATAGAACCGTTTCGTTTACAGTGCCGGATCCATCGGTGTTAACTTTTATTTTGATATTATATTCAATACAGGCCGTTATGAGAGTACCGATCAATATAAGCAGGATCCATTTCATAATTATTTTCATTTTCGCCTCTATAATTATTTCATATTTTGTACGAGAATAAACAACATCAAACAAAAATACCCTTGCAAAAAGATAGCAATATTAAATAAAAGATTTACAAAAATGTTGAAATGATTATTTCGAAAACACCAAATCGATTAACCCTATTATTAGTATATGTATTTAGGTGCCCCAATGCTTTGACCAAACAGGTTTTGAAGCTTAAAGGCACCTCCATTGGAATTACTTCTTCGTTTTTTAAAACATGGGGTGGGATTTTTATCGGTTTGTTACTTTGACAAAGATTGTGAATTATCATTTATAGAGTCTTTAACGAAATCCCTTTACGGTTTTTTTCGATCAGAGTTTTTATGAAAAACTTCGCTAATTGCCCAGAAGAGAATACTCACCTGATGTTTTGTGTGTTATTGAAAATTACAACTTGTTTTTAGATTAAAGACTTTCATTTTTTCCCTCCCAAAGACTCCGATAAAACAAATTATACCTATCGTAATAAAATATCATTACTCAATTTCATTTGTATACAAAACTTTCCCTCCTACAATCGTATAAACAACTTTTGTATTCAATATCTCATTCTCGGGTATGATCATTATATCTTGAGATAGAACCGTAAAGTCCGCTAACTTGCCCGGTGAAATCGAGCCCTTACTGTTTTCCTGGAAGGCGGCATAAGCACCGTTTATGGTATAAGATTTCAACGCCTCTTCCCGCGTCATTTTCTGATCTGGATAAAACTCTGTACTGTCGGCAAGTCGGCGTGTAACAGCGGCATAAAAATTTTTTATTGGGTCAACATCTTCAACCGGTGCGTCGGTACCGTTACAAATCAGCGCACCTGAGTTTATCAATTTTCTCCAGACATAAGCCCCTTCTTCTGCACGCCTTTCGCCCAATCTTTTTATTACAAATACGGCATCCGATGTACAATGACACGTTTGCATCGCGGCAATTATCCCAAGTTTGGCAAAACGGGGAATGTCTTGTACTGAAAGATGCTGCGCGTGTTCAATTCTCCAGCGTAAATCTGTTTCATCGGGATGATTTTTAAAAGCCCATTCATAAACATTCATTGTCTCCCTATTCCCTCTATCGCCAATTGCATGTGTGCACAATTGAAATCCGTTTTCGATTGCGATCTCTGCAGCCTCCTTCATCTCGGAAATAGTTGTCGTGTTCAGGCCCGTATGTTCCGGAAGGTCTTCGTATGGTTGAAGCATCCATGCGCCGCGCGAACCGAGAGCGCCGTCAATCAATTTTTTAATTGCACGAACCGTAAGGTGATTACCGCCGTAACCGAGCATTTTATAATCTTGAATACGTTCTTTCAATTTTTCGTTCTCATCGCTTATCATAACATTCAACCTTATTCCCAATCCGTTTTCATCGATGATCTCTTTTATTATATCAATTGAATCAAGCGATGTGCCAGCATCATAGAAGGTTGTTACTCCCTTCGACAAACATTCCTGATCGGCAAGTCGAACATAATTATTAATTTCTTCTTTGATCGCTTCGAGGGTTCTGTTCGCCATGTATCTATCATAAACATCCGTTATCAAATCTTCTGCATTTTCTTCAAATACTCCTATGGCTTTCCCCAACGAATCACGTACGATTCTACCCCCATCCGGATCGGGTGTATAATCCTGTTATTCTCACACATGCAAGCGGACATTGTATAATTGTAAATGAA
>CAZKNM010000080.1:0-13689 GCA_964554135.1 uncultured Melioribacteraceae bacterium | reverse complement strand
TATTCCGCACTTTGATACGGGACGGGAGTGATGAACCTGAAATGATTTGGGATTCCCGTATGTAAGAAGGAGGCATTATGCGATCGATTACCATTTTTATTTTGGCTGTTTTACTGGTAGCTTTAGTTGTAACTCTCACTGCCGGCGGATACCCGGCATTCGTACTTGCTTCATTTCAACCGGTCCATGCTCTAAAAGGTAATTTTTATTATGCCGGGAAAGGCTCTTTGGTGAGAAAAGTATTGGTAGTGGGGCAATATACTATTTCCATTCTCCTGGTAATCTCTTCGATGATCATATACTCACAGATCGATTTTATGCAAAGCAAAAGTTTGGGTTTCGATAAAGAACAAAAGCTGATTCTTCCTGTTCGTGAAAGGATCGGAGACCGGTATAAAATCATCAAGAACGAGTTTTTAAGAAATCCGTCATTCGTAAGCGCTTCATTTTCTTCGACTATCCCAGGCAAAGACTTAACCGGAATCTGGACAACGAGTCGCGCCGATCAACCCGACAAACCGGGCATCAACATGAATTACTATTATATCGATCCCGATTTTCTAACTCAATACGGAATACAAACTATCGTCGGGAGATCCTTTCAAAAAGAAATCTCGTCGGATATGCTCCACCCTTTTATGATAAATGAAACCGCTGTAAAAGCCTTTGGCTGGGCATCCCCCGAAGAGGCAATAGGGAAAAAAATAATTGCTTTCGATTCCGCTCAAACAATTATCGGCGTTGTGAAGGATTTTAATTACATGGGATTGCAAAACGCTCTCGAACCAATGGTACTGGAATGGAGACCGAGCCAATTCGGTTATTTGACTCTTTCATTTAAGACGGAGAAAATTCATGATGCTTTATCATTTGCAGAGAATAAATGGAGCGAACTATTTCCCGGTATCCCATACGAATACTTTTTTCTTGACGAAGATTTTCAGAGGCTTTATCAAGCTGAAGAAAATTTTGGCAGACTTATAAGCACCTTTACATCCATTGCATTTATAATAGCTTCCCTCGGATTGTTCGGTTTATCATCATTCATGACTGAGCGAAGGACAAAAGAAATCGGGGTGAGAAAAGTTCTCGGTGCGTCCATACCGGGCATTGTAATTCTTTTGTCAAAAGAATTTATTAAATGGGTACTTTTGGCAAATTTAATCGCATGGCCTATTGCATATTATTTCATGAATCAATGGCTCCAAGATTTTGCATACCGTACGGATATCAGTATCTGGATATTTTGCCTTTCCGGTATCGTGGCTCTAATTATTGCAGTCGGTACGGTCGCTTATCAATCAATTAAAGCGGCAGTAGCCAACCCGATTGAATCAATCAGATATGAATAATATAATACAGATGTAGTCCATCTTGGAGATGGGCTACATCTCTCTTTTTTTACTCCTCTTAAGATATCTCCATTTATCACCTGCTCTTCCCCAAAATAATCTCGTCTGTTTGTAACCATATCTCCTGAAATTCAGTCTCAATATGTACTGAAATTCAGTATTTGAATACAATAGGAGAAAACATGCGAGAATTGACTAAAATCGAAGAAATTCTGCTCCTTGCTATCTGGAAATTGAAAGACGACGCCTACGGAGTTAAGATAAGACAACACGTCTCAAAAGTAATCGAAAAGGATTTCACATACGGCAACCTTTATAGTGCATTAAATCAACTTGAACGTAAAGAATATGTGATGAAAAGATTTGGTGAGTTAACACCTGTACGCGGCGGCCGGAAAAAAGTTTTCTACTCCGTAAATGAAATAGGGCTTGAGGCTTTGAAAGCTTCCTACAAAATGAATGAAGCAATGTGGGAAGGGATAACCGAATACGCATTGAACAACAATAAATAATAAAATGAAAAAGAAAAATCGCAAACCGCCTTTTATTGCAATGTCCCTTATGCAGCTATTCGCTAGTGATGAAAAAAACTACGCACTGATGGGAGATTTCCGCGAGGAGTTTTTTGAAATCATCCAAAGCAAAGGAATATTCCGGGCAAGTTTGTGGTATTGGATACAAACAATTAAGTCATTACCTAAACTAGTAAGTGACGCCGTCACTTGGGGGATTATTATGCTATCAAATTATTTAAAAATTGCATGGAGAAATATCCGCAAGCAGAAAGGATATTCTTTCATAAACATATTCGGGCTTGCAGTCGGAATAGCGAGCTGTATTATCATAATGCTTTTTGTTTTTGATGAATTGAGTTATGATAAGTTTTACCAAAACTCAGATAGAATATACCGTCTTTCAGTTAGAACATTTCTGAACAACAATCTCGAGAATACTGCACGGTCGGCGTCTCCGCTTGGACCTGTATTAAAAAGTGAGTTCCCTGAAGTGGAAGCTATGACCCGCGTTCGGAATTACGGCTTCCCGGTTTTTTATTATAAAGATAAGGTTTTTAGTGAAGAGCGGGTATTTAGTGTTGACTCAACTTTCTTCGACATATTGAAAATGAAATTCATAAAAGGAGATCCTCGAAACGCATTGAATAAAGCCGGCAGTATGGTTCTAACTGAATCGATGGTAAAGAAATACTTCGGTGATGAAGATCCGATAGGTAAAATTATCAATTCAGATAAGCGAAATGATTACCTCGTAACGGGCGTCATCGAAGATGTACCCTCCAATTCACATTTCCATTTTGATTTTCTACAACCGTTAATTGGCAAGGGAGGAGTTGATAATCCGGTATGGGTGTTCAATGACTTCTACACATATATTCGATTACGCGAAGGAGCTTCTGTTGCCGAACTCGAAAGTAAATTTTGGGAAACAGCAAAAAAATATCTCGATCCGCAGGTGCGTAGATTTGTCGGCATCGGTATTGAAGACTTTTTAGCCGCAGGCAA
Organism: uncultured Melioribacteraceae bacterium; assembly: GCA_964554135.1. Lineage (GTDB taxonomy): Bacteria > Bacteroidota > Ignavibacteria > Ignavibacteriales > Melioribacteraceae > CAZKNM01. Next base: position 10,817 of record CAZKNM010000080.1, on the reverse strand, counting down.
TGAATTCAAATATACATTCACACCTTTGACCGATATTCATCTTCACTCAAATTTAGAATTCGAAATCGAACCCAACAGCGATTACAAATACATTTATATATTCTCTTCTATCGCATTGGCAATCCTGCTTATCGCATGTATGAATTTTGTAAACCTTTCAACCGCAAGATCAACAATGCGGGCAAAGGAAGTGGGAATACGAAAAACCATCGGATCGCAGAAAAAACAACTTGTGAATCAATTCTTATTTGAATCTATAATTATGAGTTTGATCGCCATGGTTCTTTCCGTCATGCTGATTTATCTGATCCTTCCCTATTTCAATGATTTGGCCCAGAAAAGCTTGAATTTGCCTCTTTTCAATAGTTATTTGATGATTCCCCTATTCATTCTCCTATCAATTGGAATTGGTTTTGTGGCAGGGAGTTACCCGGCAATGTTTTTATCGTCCTTCAACCCGGTTGATGTATTAAAGCCAAGCGGAATGAAAGGAGGAAGCAAATCTTTTATGAGAAGTGTGCTGGTAGTATTTCAATTTGCGATATCTATTGTTCTTATCGTTGGTACAATCGTGATCATTAATCAGTTGTCATTCATTCAAAACACTAACTTGGGATTTAACAAAGACCAGGTTGTAATCGTTAAGAAAACGGATGATCTGGGAACAAAGGTTGCCTCGTTCAAACAAGAGCTATTGGCAAATCCAAATATTGTAAGTGTAACCAATACGTCTAATTTGCTCGGCAATACTTTTGATATTGCCGCACTTACTAAAGAAGGTGCCCCCAATGATGAAGCACAACTCATGGTCTATCTCACAACTGATTCTGATTTTCTGAAAACTTATGATATAAAATTATTGTCCGGAAGATATTTTGATTATGATGGATTACCTGCGTTCCATAAAATCGTTATCAACGAATCGGCAGCGAAGAAATTCGGATTCGAAAATGCGGTCGGTAAAATTGTTGAAAACACTCTTAACAGAGAAATAAAGATTGAAATAATAGGTGTTGTAAAAGATTTTCACTTCGAGTCGTTTCAGCAAAAAATCAAACCACTAGTTTTTGTACCCTATCTTGAAAATCAATTCGGCAAGTTTGTATCTGTAAGAATAAAACCCGAGAGTGTAAGTGCTGCCGTGAATCATATAAGAGACTCATGGAAAAAATTCACAGGAAACCAGGCTTTGGAATATGATTTCTTCGATGAGCATTTTGAAAAAGCATATTTATCGGAACAGAGAACGGGACAAATCTTCGGTACATTTTCAATGCTCGGTATTATCATCGCATGTTTGGGATTACTTGGACTATCAACATTTATCACCGCTCAACGTACGAAAGAAATCGGTATTCGTAAAACACTCGGTTCTTCCGTTTCACAAATTATTGTGCTACTTAATAAACAATTTGTAAAATGGATCATTTTAGCCAATCTTATTGCATGGCCTGTTGCTTACTTGTTAATGGATAGCTGGCTGCAGAACTTTGCCTATAGAGTAGACATCACATTCTGGACATTTTTAATTTCTGCATTAATCTCTCTTGGCATCTCCTTGATCACGGTGAGTTATCAATCAATAAAAGCCGCAAGCGCCAATCCAACTGAGTCACTTCGAACCGAATAGTCATTAAAGACACCCAACTTCTCCCAATATCAAAGAGGTTGGGTGTCTGAATAATACATAAAACTTAATCGTATCCGATCTTCAAGCTGGACTCCGCTACCCTACTAAAAAAAATTTCTTGATTAATACAACCTTTTTCCTGAATTTCAGTCTAAATAATTGTACTGAAATTCAGTATTAAATAATTGAGGAGAAAAAGTGAAAGAATTGACTAAAATCGAAGAAATTTTGCTTCTGGCAATCTGGAAGCTGAAAGAAAACGCTTACGGAGTTAAAATCCGCCAGCATGTCTCCAATGTCATTAAAAAGGAATTTACCTACGGAAATCTCTATAGCGCGCTGAACCAATTGGAACGAAAAGAATACGTTTACAAAAGACCAGGCGAGATTACACCCAACCGACGTGGAAGACCAAAGGTAATTTATACTGTCAGCGATCTCGGTTTCGAAGCATTGAAAGCATCTTACGAAATGAACGAAGCGATGTGGGAAGGAATAACCAAATACGCTTTAGATAACAAGCAAGACTAAAATGAAACGAAAGAAAAAACATCCACCGACTGTTGCGTACTGGTTATTAAAAGTGTTTACCAGCGATTGGAAAAATCCATCGCTTGTTGGTGACCTCGAAGAAGAATTTTACGACATCGCTGTTGTGAAAGGCTATACTTATGCACGGGTGTGGTATGTAATACATGTATTAAAATCTATTCCTAAATTAATTAAAGACTCAAACTCATGGGGGGTATTTATGTTTAAAAATTATCTAACAATCGCATGGCGGACAATCAGAAACCACAAAGGTTATTCGCTGATTAATGTTTTCGGTTTGGCAACAGGATTGGCTTGTTGCTTGACAATTTTCATATGGATACAGGATGAGTTTCAATACGATCAATTTCAAGTCAACAAGGATCGAATTTTTCAGGTGTATTCCCAAATGAAAACTGCCAATAGTCCAAGTAATGTTTTTACAGGATCATTCTACCCTCTTGCCCAAGCAATTAAAGAAGATATTCCGGGTGTCGAGCAAGCATGTAAATTTAGAATGATTCCCGATTTACCTCTGAGGTACAATGAAAATACATTTTCAAACACAAAGATTGGTTTTGCGGATGCTTCTTTTTTCAAGACATTTTCATTCCCTCTTTACGGGAGGGATGCTGAAATAAAATACGACGATAAATTTTCAATATACCTAACAGAAGCAACAGCGCATAAATTGTTCGGTTCGGAAAATCCGCTTGGTAAAATTGTCAAAGTAAACAATCAAGTTGATCTTACGGTAAAAGGAGTTTTACTGGATGTCCCTCCGCATTCTTCGATCCAATTCGATTGCGTTGTTCCGTTTGAGTTGATGTTCCCGCCTAATTTTGTAGTGCCTACGCATTGGGGCGGTAATCCTTTTATGACTTTTATACTACTTAATAATAATATTGATAATGCAGGAATTGAAAAAGGTATAACCGACATTTTTTACAAGTACAACAATAAGGATCAAACCGTATTCGATTTTCATTTACATCCCTTTACCAAACTCCATATCTCCCCGGCAGAAGGCGGCGGATTATACACAACTATAATAATATTCTCGATTGTTGCGGTATTCGTATTATTAGTCGCTTGCATAAATTTCATGAACCTAAGCACAGCGCGCTCGTCTATTAGAATTAAAGAAATCGGAATGCGGAAAGTAATCGGGGCTACCAAATCCAATTTACGAAATCAATTTTTAAGCGAGTCTATTCTTCTAACAATTATTTCATTAATTGTCGGTTTGTCGTTAGTCGCTTTATTCTTGCCGACATTTAATAGTATTGCTGAGAAAAACTTAGACCTTACCTCAATTGCATCTCTCAATGTAATCGTCAGTATTGTTGTTATTACATTGATTACAGGATTAATCTCCGGCAGTTATCCGGCGCTTTATCTTTCGTCCTTCTCCTCCGTTGGAGTATTGAAACAAAAATTTTCATCCGGCAAGGGCAGCAAATTATTCAGGAACATTTTAGTAGTCGCTCAATTCACTCTTACTTCTTTTTTGTTAATCGGACTCTTCACGGTTAATCAACAATTAAGTTATATACTCAGCAAGGATTATGGTTTCCAAAGAGATAACCTGGTCATAATTCAAATGACCGATCAATTAAAAAATCATTATAACGCAATCAAAAGTGAGCTCAAGAATAACTCCGGTATTGTTAACGTAACCAAATGCGCGCAAAATCCTATTTCCATCGGCTCATCCGTATTCGCGGTTGATTGGGATGGTAAAGATCCTTCGCAGAATGTAAGTTTTAGTTTTGACGTAGTTTATTACGACTACTTTGAAACATTTGGAATGACTATAACTGGTGGAAGAGCTTTTTCGAATCGCTTTCCGTCCGACATAGAAAACGGATTCATCGTTAATGAAGAAGCGGTTAAAACAATGGGTTTAACCGACCCGATCGGTAAGAGATTGAGAGTTTTTAGTATGGAAGGGACAATAGTCGGCGTGGTAAAAGATTTTCACTTCCAATCGTTCCAAAATAAAATACAACCATTCGTATTCATGTGCGATCCTAGTTGGGATAATTGGATGTTTATCAAAATTCAACCTAACAACGTCGATCAATCGTTGGAATACATTAGAACCGTCTGCGGTAATTTCGAAAAGGAAATTGAAACGAAAACAATATTCTTCAACGATGCTTTAATGAGACACATATACACAACCGAAAACCAGGTAAGCCGGATCGTTGAATTGTTTACAATACTTATCGCTTTCATTTCAAGTTTGGGTTTGCTAGGTTTGACTATTTTCGTTGCAGAACAAGAAAGGAAAGAAATTGCAATACGAAAGACGCTTGGCTCTACCGTTATTCAAGTCGTGCGTAATCTTTCCAAAGATATTACGGCGAGGATCTTGCTTGCAAACTTGATCGCGTTTCCATTGGCATATTTTGCCACTCAAAAATTGTTGCGAATGTACGCTTATAGAATTGATACCGACTGGGGAATATATCTTTTAACCTGCGCAGGAACACTAGCGCTGGCGATTATCACAATCAGCTATCATTCTATAAAAGCGGCTATTGCGAATCCTGTTAACTCATTAAGAAACGAGTAGTATTGTGCAAATAGACTGAATATAAAATTGAAATAAATGGACATGAAATCAAGCAAAAAACATCCACCGATTCTTGCATACTGGTTATTAAAAATATTCACCAGCGATTGGAAAAATCCATCTCTTATTGGAGATCTGGAAGAGGAATTTTTCGACAAAGCGGAAGTAAAAGGATTTACATATGCTCGCATCTGGTACATAATTCAAGTAATCGGTTCGCTGCCGAAATTAATCAAAGATTCAAATTCATGGGGAGTATTTATGTTTAGGAGTTACTTGACTATCGCCTGGAGAAATTTAAAAAAGAATAAAGCATTTACACTAATTAATATCTCCGGTCTAACTATAGGAATAGCAGTTTGTCTACTTCTAGTACTTTATGTTAATTCCGAATTGAGCTATGATATCCACCACGAAAAAGTGGATAGAATCTACCGTGTATGCAATTACGCTATGCTCGGAGATTTTGAGAGAGCCGGCAGTGCGAGCAATGCTGTAATAAAAGATGCTCTGCTAGACAATTACCCTGAAGTAGAAAACGGAACACGCTTTAGACGGACTCGTACCCTGCTGAAGTACGGAAATAAGTCATTCAACGATCGGTTTATTTACACCGATGAATCTGCATTTGATATTTTTACGTGGCCCATGATTAAAGGTGACCCGAAAACCGCCCTTTCGGCTCCAAACACAATTGTACTTACTAATTCGACGGCTGAAAAATATTTCGGAAATGATGATCCAATTGGGAAGATAGTCTCAATCAACGATGAACAATTCAACGTAACAGGTGTTGTTGCCGATAATCCTAGGTACAACTCTTTCCCTTTTGATGGTTTGATTTCTTTCAAGACTTTTTATACATCCTCAAATCTTCCAACGATTCTTACAGATTGGATTTCACACAACTTCGACACTTTTATTTTATTGAAACCAGGGATTGACTATAAAGAATTTGAGAAAAAAATAAAAGATATCTATCAAGATTTTGCATCGGCAAATTTGGCTGAAATTGGCGGTGATATCGATATCTGGCTTCAACCCTACCGCGATATCTATTTGCGCACGATAGGAAACGAAACAGGGCCAATGACATACGTTTATATATTATCAACTGTGGCAATTTTTGTTCTGTTGATTGCTTGTTTTAATTTCATGAATTTATCGACGGCGAAATCGATGAATCGTGCAAAAGAAGTAGGAATACGTAAAGTATTCGGAGCCAACAAAGGTAGATTAGTAAAACAATTTCTAACAGAAGCATTACTTTTATCGTTGATATCTTTATTCATTGCTCTAATTCTAGCTTACATCGTTCTCCCCAAATTGAGTGAGTTGGCTGGAAGAGATTTATGGCAGGATGTTATAGAACTTCCTTGGCTGTTTCCTTTGATTTTTATTTTCACATTTCTTGTCGGTTTAATCGCAGGTAGTTACCCCGCATTCTACCTTTCCCGGTTCCAACCTGTACAGATAATGCAAAACAAGCTAATGCGGGGTAAATCAGGAAATAATTTTAGAAGGATATTAGTTGTCGTTCAATTCTCAATATCGACCGTTTTGATTATCGGGACCGCGTTAATTATAGAGCAGCTTCACTTTCTTAAAACATTAGATCCCGGATTCGATAAAGAAAGATTAACGGTTATTTATACAAACGACAACGAATCTCAAAATGCAATACCAATATTAGAAGAAGAATTCATAAAAAATCCGGATGTGATCAGTGTCGGTGCCGGCTCGTCAATGCCGTTATGGGGTAGCCCCATGAATGCAAAAATTCCGGAAGGATTTAGTGATAACGACAATCAGATTATGGCTGAAATAAATGTTGACGCAGGCTATATACCTACATGCGGAATAAAAATTTTGAAAGGTAGAAATTTTTTACAAGATTCTCCTTCCGATCATTATAATTCGGTTATTGTTAATGAGACCGCTGTTCAAAGATACGGTTGGGATAATCCGATCGGCAAAACAATAAAATCACGCGATCCCCGAACGGACTTTCAGGAATGGATGACGGTAACTGTAATCGGTGTTGTGAAAGATTTTAATATAGCTTCGTTGAATAATGAAATTTCACCATTGTTTATCGGCAACTATAAAAATCATCCGGAAAGATGGGGTAAATTCAACGGCTTACTCCTCAAATTAAGACCGGAAGGGCTATCCTCAACTTTAGAGTACATAGAAAAGAGCTGGGAAAAGATACTTCCCGGAGTTCCTTTCTACAATTACTTTATAGATGAAACTTATGATAATCAGTTCAGCAGTATCGACGAGTCACGTGAAATTTTTTCATATTTTACCTTGCTTGCCATTTTTATTGCTTGCCTTGGTTTATTTGGAATGGCATCATTCACCGCCGAGAAAAAGACAAGAGAAATCGGTATCAGAAAAGTATTGGGAAGTTCAGTTGTTCAGATTGTTGCAATGCTAAGTAAAGAATTGCTCATACCCGTTATTGCTGCGTGTGCAATAGCATATCCCATCACATATTTATTGATAAGTGAATGGCTCAAAAGTTTTCCATATAAAATTGAAATTGGAGTGTTCACATTTATCATATGCACGCTTCTAGCTTTAGTAATTAGTTTTCTTACAGTAGCGTTTCAGTCTATCAAGGCAGCACTGACAAATCCTGTCGAATCATTGCGCACCGAATAGCAAGATAGACCGTCAACTTCTATTTAACCTTGAAGGTCTTTACAGACCTTCAAGGTTTGTCTTCAAAAGAATTTTCCTTTCACCATACAACAAAAACCCCTTCAATTGCGTCTAAAAAGTACCTATTTTATAAAACCATCGCAAAGATGGTATTTTTTGACTGATAATTTCTACATCGTAGAAATATTTTTTTGGTTATTATTTCTATATCATAGAAAAAAGGAGTGAAATGAAATATCTATCAAGACCTGAAGAACTGGTGTTGCTCACGCTATGGAAAATGGAAGACGAAAAGTATGGCGTTAACATCAGGAAATTTCTTTCCGATATGACCGGTAAGTATTGGTCGATCGGTTCGGTTTATGTACCGCTGGACCGGCTCGAATCAAAGGGCTATGTCAACTCGTACCTTGGCAATGCAACGGCGGAAAGAGGAGGCAAAGCAAAAAGGTTTTATGAAATTACCGATGAAGGTTTGGAGCAACTGAGTGAAATTCAAAAAGTCTACGCCGCTTTTTGGGAAGATGTTCCTGATCTATCAACAAAATAATTTTCGAGTTTATTCAATGTCAAAAATTACAAAAAGCATATTGTGGTTTCTTCTCAACTATCGTCATCCCGATAACATGATCGGGGACATCGAAGAAATGTATAACGATATGAAAAAAGAAAGAGGAGCTTTATATGCAAGGTTATGGCTCTGGTTTCAGGTTATTATTGCCGTACCAAAATATTTTTATACATCAACCTACTGGGGGAGTATTATGTTCAAGAATTATCTAAAAATTTCAATTAGGAATATCATCAGACACAAATCATTTTCATTTATAAATATTTTCGGTTTAGCTATGGGACTAACCGTAAGTATATTGATAATGCTTTGGGTTCAGGATGAATTAAGTTACGATAAGTATCATGAAAAAGCTGAAAACATCTATCTTTCTTGGCTAGTTGTTGCTCAAAATGATGATCCGTCTCAATTCGGTGACCAGCCAACAACATCGCACGAATTAATAAAAGCATTGGATGAAAGATTTCCTGAAGTAGAAAATAGTGCACGTTTCTTTGGTTTGGGAGATCGCGTCTTTCGCTACAATTCAAAAATGATTGTTGAAAATCAAGGATGGGCTGCTGATCCGGCAGTATTCGATATCTTTACATATCCCATTGTTACAGGTGATAACTCTACACCGCTTGCCGATCCGCATTCGATCGTATTATCGGAAGATATGGCACAAAAATATTTTGCAAATGAAAATCCGATTGGTAAAGTAATTCGATTTGACAACCAGCTTGATCTAAGAGTTACAGCTGTTATGAAAAATGTTCCGTTCAATTCCTATTTGCAGATTGATTACCTAATTCCAATGGCATCTGTAAATGAAATCGGGATACCCCTAACATATAATGGGCGTTATTTCAGCAATTGCACATTCTTTACGTTTTCACTCATGAAAAACAATCTGGATGTTGATGAATTCAATGCGAAATATACAAAGGAATTAACATTTGATACGGGAACTGTTCATGGTTATTATAAACTTATGCCATTACTAGATGTTTATAGATATTCCCAGTACGAGGGGGACGATATTTATTTTATTTTCTCATTTGTCGCGTTTTTAATCTTATTGCTGGCCTGTATAAATTTTGTCAATCTCTCTACCGCACGAGCAACTTTACGCCTAAAAGAAGTCAGCGTTCGCAAAGTTGTAGGTGCGGGAAGAATACAATTGATCTATCAATTTTTAGGAGAAACCATATTTCTCTCATTACTTTCACTAATATTCACAGTTGTACTAGTTTCATTATTGCTGCCTGAATTTAATCTGCTTTTAAGTAAACAGATTGTTATTAACTATTTTGATCCGCTAAATATATTCGTGCTTTTAGGAATTGTTATTTTCACCGGGATAGCTGCAGGTTTATATCCTGCATTAATTATCTCCAAATTTAATCCGGCGCAAACAATGCAAAGCGGCAATGCAATGAAAAATAAAAAATTCAATTTGCGGAAAGCGCTTGTTGTTCTTCAATTTGCATTGTCAACAATATTTTTAATCAGCACAACGGTTTTATCATCACAGATTTATTATATGAGTAACAAAGACCTCGGGTTTGAAAAAGAGGATGTCTATTTTGTTAGGTTAAACGGTGAAGTACGAAATCGAATAAAACTAGTAAAACAAAAATTACTCTCTAATCCGAATATTATATCTGTTACTTCTTCTTACCATTTGCCGACAAGAATTGACGGCGGCAGCTTTATGCAGTGGGGAAGAGAAGATTTGGGTTCGAGATGGATTGTTCAAACTTTCGTTGATTCAGATTTTTTGAAGACGTTAAACTTGGAATTAAAAGAAGGATTTTTCTCACCGGAATTTACCGCTGATGCCGAACAATCGATACTGATAAATGAACGGGCAGCAGCAGACCTCGGCCCGGACTTTAAGGTGGGGGATAAATTCTTTTACGAGATGGAATTCTATACTGTAATAGGTATTGTGAAAGATTTTCATCACCGTTCACTCGCTGGTAATATTGCTCCAATTTTATTCAGTTTTGAAGAAGAGAGTAACGACTTTATAATAACGAAAATAAAATCAAATCAGAATTCCCCTGAGCAAACAAAAGAAACCATTGAATTTATTGATGCAACAGTCAACGAATTCAGTCCTGACTTTCCGCTGGATGTTGTTTACTTAAAGACACTTGAAACACAAGTAGATATTATTTTCAACCGTGCGCAGAAATTAATTCTTGCTGCAACTCTTTTAGCACTGGTAATTTCATCACTCGGATTATTCGGATTGTCGGTTTACCTGAGTGAAAGAAAACGAAAAGAAATTGCGATTAGAAAGGTCTTCGGTTCTTCGACCAAAAATGCATTACTGCTTTTGAGTAAAGAATTTATCATTTTGATAGCAATCTCCCTCGCTCTTGCTATCCCTGTTGCCTATTACATTATGAGTGATTTCCTTGAAGGGTACCCGTATCGAATTGAATTATCTACCTGGATGTTCGCCGGTAACGCATTATTAGTAATTGTAATTGCACTGCTTACAGTTCTGTACCAGTCGTTAAAAACAGCCAATACCAATCCGGTTGATGTCATCAAATATGAATAGTTAAGATGGAGCCCATATCAAATATGGGCTCTACCTCTTTTAAACTTCATTATCCCTTAAATCTGAATTAAAAATTAGCTTTTGGGCAAAATTTCATTGGTTTCAAAATTTTTTATTGCTATACCTAACTTCTCTAGGTACCTTACGTCTAAAATACATAGAGCTACAATGTATATAGGAGAATTAGGTATAATGATTTCAAAAGCATTGGTTGCGGCATCAACAAAACCACTTATTCTTGCCATCTTAAGAGGCGGCGAAAATTACGGTTACCAAA
>CAZKNM010000079.1:0-13755 GCA_964554135.1 uncultured Melioribacteraceae bacterium | reverse complement strand
GGCGCTTGTATTTTTTGTAGCCATTGTGGTAAACTCACAGGTAAAAGACCCACAAATACCAAGAAGTTGGTGGAGTTCGGTAAGAGATTATGTTAACAAGAAGTCAGAATCAAAGATATTATCGTTTGTTCATTATGGTGAGCCGACAGACCAGATTATGGGGATTTTTACGCCTAAAAGTGACATAACTATACAAAGAATTGATATTTTTGCAAGAGCAAAAGTTGATAGTGATACTACTGCTTTTATTATTCTCCAAGAGAACGAAACGGAATTGATTTATATTAATTATTTTATCGCTCCGCGTAACTTCGGCATTATTGAATGTATATCAGAACCAACCAATGCCGAAATTTTTCTGGATGATTCCAGCACCGGGCTGCATACTCCTGCAACATTAGAATTCATTTGGCCTGGTATCCACGAAATTAAATATTCTTATCCGGAGCACCGGTCAGACAGTTTATCGGTAATCTTACGAGCAAGTTCAATGCAGTATGTTGAATTGACCCTTCAAGACACATCTATTATTGTAGATTATAATTCTCACAATTCAGGATTCCCCACAGATATCACAATGTGTATTGCCATTGACATAAACCATACAAAATGGATTGGAACCACGGAAAAAGGACTGATTGAGTACAACGATAAGAATTGGATAACGTATGATAGAAATAACTCATTGATACCCTCCAATTACATTACTTATATCGCCGTTGATGGATCAAACACAAAGTGGATTGGCACAATAAACGGATTAGTAACGTTGGATGCTAACAACAACTGGAGTCTTTACAACACCAATAATTCGGGACTACCCAATAATTATATTAACTCAATTGCCTTTGACAGTAAAGGAAATACGTGGATCGCCGCTTCTTCACCGTCGGGTGCAAAGGCGTTAGTAAAATTCAAGGATGGTGTATTTACAACTTTTACGGTTAGTGATATAATAAACGATATAGCGGTGGATAATGAGGATAAAGTCTGGTTGGGATGCGACCTTGGAGTAAAAATTCTTGACGGTGAGAATTGGCGAACAGATATGACCGACACGATGCGCATCCAGCAAAAAAGAATTACCGCAATGGCAAGTGATAAGCAGGGAAGAATATATATCGGTGCTGCACTCGTCGGTCCCATCGGCAGGGAGATTCCACAGGGTTTATATATTTATGATAATGGAGTTTTACAATTCAAACGGACTAGTGATCCTAATGTAACACATATTTATGCAGCTAATAATGGGAATATATGGGTATGTACGTATGGATTATATTCCTCTGAATACACAAATCCAGATTATTGTATTATTTATAAAATCGACCAGGGTGATTTAATTACTGAGTACACACAGAACAACTCAGACATAACAGGATACTTCCTAATGCAGTCGGTGGCACAACCGAACGGTGATTTGTGGATTGCTTCAAGAAGAAAAGGGATAATAAAATTCAAAGGAGCAAATTTATAGCCATACCAATTAATATCAGATAAAATTATTTAAAGAAATTTTACTTTTTCTGAAGCTCATCAAGTTTTGTTTTCAGCAATTCCCACGCTTGCTTAACATGTCGTTCTTCGGTTCTGATTCCCGAAACGACTAGTCTTATCACGAATTTGTCGTTCAGTTTTGTGTGAGTTAAAAACACTTTACCAGTATTGTTAACCTCATTCATCAATCTTTCATTAAAAAGATTTATTTCGCTCTCCTTTTTCACACCCGGAGGAAGTGCACGGAAACAAACGGTGCTGAAAGGTGTCGGTGCCATTCTTTCAAAGCCGGGATGTTCATCAATCCATTTAGCAAACTGCTGCCCCATTCTTAAATGTTCGCGTATCCTGCTTATCAATCCTTCTCTTCCGAAATACCTAATTATAAACCAAAGCTTCAATGAACGGAATCTCCTGCCGAGTTGAATACCGTAATCCATAAAATTTTCTACTTCTCTGTCTTCCGAAGTTTTCAAATATTCTGCAACTAAACTGAAAGCCTGGCGGAGAACCTGGGGTTTGGTTGTATAGAAAGCACTTAAGTCAATAGGTGTGAACATCCACTTATGCGGATTGATAACAATCGAATCGGCTCTTTCCGCGCCTTTTAAAATAAATTGCATTTCCGGTACTATAGCTGCAATACCGGCATGTGCTGCATCAACGTGAAGCCAAATATTTTCTATTTCACAGATATCCGCTATTTCATCAACAGGATCAATACTCGTTGTAGAAGTTGTTCCAACCGTAGCAACAACACAAAACGGAAGCCATCCTTTATTTTTATCTTCATCGATTGCCTTCTCCAAAGCTTCCGGTATCATTCTAAATTCTTCATCAACGGGAATCTTCTTTATTCCTTCCAAACCTATTCCAAGAGTAAGTGCTCCTTTATCAATCGATGAATGTGCGTGCTCGGAAGCATACAATCTCAATCTCGGGAGATCATTTCTTCCGGTCATTCCCTTTTCTCTAATATTTAAATTCGCCTGCTCGCGTGCACAGGCAATTGCATGCATCGAACTTACAGAAGCGGTATCATAAATAATTCCCCAAAATTTTTCGGGTAATCCGACTAATTGCCGCAGCCAGTCGAGTGTAACCTGTTCAAGCTCTGTCGCGGAAGGACATGATTTCCAGAGCATTCCGTTTATGTTAAACGAGCTGATAAGTAACTCCGCTAATATTCCGGGTCCGCTTGCGGTTGAATTAAAGTAAGCCATAAAGTTCGGATGATTCCAGTGCGTTATACCGGGCATTATTATTCTATCCACATCGGAAATAATTTTTTCCATCGGTTCGCCTTTGTTGGGGGGTGAAACAGGAAGTTTAGATCTAATATCTCCCGGTTTTACTTTCGGAAGAACGGGTATTTCATCGATGTTGGAGAAAAAATCCGCGATCCAATCGACTAATTTATGCCCGTATCTGCGGAATTCTTCGGGGGGCATATCGCCGTAATTTTTAATTGCTTTCATTGTATTCCCGGATTTAAAATTTAATTTCCTTTAACCAATTAATAACCGTACGTGTAAGTTCAATTCTCTTTGTTGAAAATCCGTGCCCTGTTTCCATAACCATTGACTGAAACTTAGCAGGATTCATACCCTGAAGTTTTTTAACCAACGGATAATAATGAATATCCAACGGCGCAGTAGTATCGTAAGTAGCACCGATCATTAAAATATTTTTTTTAGTATAAACACCGGCATAGTTCAATAAATTAAATTCCTTAGCATTCGCCAGCATCTCATCCAGCAATTTATGCGTAGAGGTTCCATTAACAAACGAAACACCAAGTTCAAGGTTTTCAAGTGCTATTTCTTTTCCATTCGGTACCTGCTTAATCATATCCGCGACCAAACCTAAATTAAATCCGGCTATCGAGGTAACACTTCCGATATTATCATCTTTCGCTGCATGCATCATAGCGGCAAAACCTCCTATGCTGTATCCGAACAACACGATACGGTTAGGATTCACGCGATGGTTGTTCAATGCATCATCACTTTTCAAAAAATCTATCGCTGCTTTAACATCTTCAACAGCATTCTCCCAGGAAAAATCACCATCGCTTCCCCAGGTGCCTCTGTAATGAAATAAAAATACACTCCATCCCATCCTTCTTATTGCATGGGCAATATCTAAATTAGTTTCGTTGCCAGGGAATCCGTGTAAAAACAATACAACCGGGTGCGGACCCTGTCCATCCGCAAGTAAAAGCGTGCTGAGGAGATTACACCCGCAGCTTTTAATAATCAGTGATTTGAGAGATGCTGGATATTCTTTATCCGAACCAACAGGATCGTTTACTATAGGATCATAATTCATAAACAACATTCCTTAAGATTATTGGTAGAACTATAAATGATGAATTTCAACAAAAATAAAATTTTTCGACCAATTTAATAGAGACTGCTTCCAAAAATAGAAATTACAAGCTAAAATAAAAATTACTTGTGGTAATGATTATTAGTAATTTTAAAGCCAGTAAATTGAATAACGGGTAAACAAGATGAAATTAAGATTAAAGATTCTAGGCGGTTTTTTATTACTTGCTTTAATGCTTTTAATTGCAAGCGCATGGTCTGTAATGGAAGTGAGATCATTCGGAACAACACTTCAAGATGTACTTGAGAACAATTATAAAAGCATTGTTGCCGCAAAATCGATGAAAGAAGCATTGGAACAGGAAGACAGTGCACTCCTGCTTTTACTATTGGGAAATGAGATACGCGGCTTAAGAATTTTATATGCTGCCGATAGTTTATTTTATAATAACCTCGAAATTGCGAAGTCAAATATTACAATTACCGGGGAAGCTCAATTAATAAACTCCATCAACGTAAAATATTCCGATTATAAGAAGCTTTGGGATTATCCGATCAACAACGAAATGAAGCAAAACAAACTCGACTGGTATTTCCAAAACATTCACCAATCTTTTCTCGACTTAATGGTATCCATAGACGACCTGACAAGTTTAAACGACAATCAGCTTTATTCAACGGCACTTCAGAACAGTGAGCGATCGAGACGCGCACTAATGCCCGGTGTAATAGCGCTAATCGCCGCTGTCGTGTTTGCTTTTCTTTTCAACTATTTCATTAACTTGTACGTTGTTAATCCGATACTGGAAATTACAAAACGCATTAATAAATTTATGAAAGAACGAGTGCCCTTCGATTACCAAATAGACACGAAAGACGAAATATCCAAACTCGCCGATACATTGAACATACTTTGTTCACACTTAATAGCCGATGAGACACAGAAATGAGACTGCACGTTGTTTTCAGATATGTGGGATTGGTTCTGTTATTCAACGCAATTTTTTTGCTGATATCGTCGGCAATTTCCTTTTTCAACAACGATACGGCATTTTTCCCTCTTCTATACAGTGCATTAATCGCAACATTGTTCGGATGCTTTCCATTAATCTTCGTCCCTCCTATTGAAGACATCTCCAACAATGAAGGTATGGTTATCGTTGTATCATCTTGGCTTTTGTCATGTTTAATCGGAATGCTCCCTTACTTATTGTGGGGAGGAGAATTCACCATAACAAACGCCTGGTTCGAAAGTGTATCGGGTTATACAACTACGGGGTCATCAATACTTACGGATGTAGAATCTCTGCCTATGGGATTGCTCTTCTGGCGCGCTTCAACTCACTGGATAGGCGGTATCGGGATAATAATATTTGTCTTATCCGTTCTACCATCAATGGGAATCGCCGGAATGATTTTAGTTAGGAGTGAAATGTCTCCTACGGCTTTACGGCAATTCAAAATGCGTGCACGCGAGGCAGTAAGAATATTAGTAGCGGTTTATTTGGGAATAACAATCTCAGAGATTGTTTCGCTTTTACTTTGCGGTTTAAATCTCTTCGATTCGATCACGCATACATTCGCAACAGTGGCAACCGGCGGATTCTCCACCAAGAATTCCAGCATTGCGGCATTTCAAAATCCCGCAGCTGAAATCGTCATTATGTTTTTCATGATAATATCAGGAATGAATTTCGCGCTGCTGTTCGCCGTTATCATCGGAAATTTTTCCCCGCTAAAGATTTCTACGGTTGTAAAATATTATTTGGGCATCAACTTTATTGCAATCGTGCTTGTTTCTTTGAACACATATCAACACAACTATAACAGTTACATAGATGCTTTACGTTATTCATCATTCCAAATTTTATCCATCGGTACATCAACGGGATTTGCGAATGCGGATTCATCGGTGTGGCCGGGCTTCTCACAAATAATAATTATCTTTTTTACTCTGCAGTGCGCTTGTGCCGGTTCTACATCCGGCGGGATTAAGATCGACAGAATGGTTTTGATGTTCAAATCATTTTTGCGCAGGTTGAAACAGGTAATGTATCCCAACGCAGTTATTTCAATATCAATCGACGGAAGCAGAGTAAACGATCCAACAATAGAGGGAGGTTTGTTATACATACTTTTTTATTTAATAATTGTTGTAACCGGATCCCTTCTTTTAGCGGCAATGAACGTAGACGCTCTCTCCGCACTCTCCGGTACTGCGGCGGCGATGGGGAACGTCGGTCCCGGTTTATCTTCAGTCGGTTCGTTATCCAATTATTCCCAAATCCCGATAATGGGTAAATGGATTTTGTCAACAGCAATGCTTCTCGGTCGGCTGGAAATTTACGGTCTTATAATTTACTTCATGCCGAAGACGTGGCGGTAGTTGTCTGATTCAATCAAAATTTTTTTTGATGCGAGCATTTCTTATCTTTACAGATTATTTCACTAACTAATACGGTTTATAATGAGGTTAAGTACAGCATTCATTCCCACTTTAAAAGAAGTCCCTTCGGATGCCGTTATCCCAAGTCATATTTTAATGATACGTGCCGGGTTGATAAGAATGGTCTCCTCCGGCATTTACTCCTTTCTGCCGATGGGATATAAAATTATGCGCCAGGTTTCCGAGATCGTAAGAGAAGAAATGAATGCAATCGGCGGACAGGAATTTCACCTTCCTGCAATAAATCCGAAGGAACTTTGGGAAGCCACCGGCAGAGTGGAAGCGTTCGGAGATATTCTCTTCCATGTTAAAAACAGAGATTACGTTTTAGCACCGACACACGAAGAGATAATGACGTTTCACGCGAGGGGTGTTTTGAAATCATATAAAGACATGCCGCAGATTTGGTACCAGATACAAACGAAATTCAGAAATGAACCGCGCCCGCGGAGCGGGGTTATACGCGGCAGACAATTTTTAATGAAAGATGCTTACACATTCGATACGTCGCAAGAAGGTCTCGATCATGCTTACAACCTGCACGATCAGGCTTACAGGAAAATATTCGACCGGTGTAAATTGAAATATTTCGTCGTCGGTGCGGCCAGCGGTGCGATGGGGGGAAGTAAATCGGAAGAGTTTATGGTTAAGTCGGAAGCGGGTGAAGATACGGTTGCATACTGCGAGAAATGCGGTTATGCGTCAAACATCGAAGTTGCACAATCCAACGTTGAACCGGTTAAAAAACAAAAAGAGAGCAAGAAGATTTATGAAATTCACACACCGAACGTCCGCAGCATCGATGAGTTATGTGCGTTCTTGAAAATAGACGAAAGCGAAACCGCAAAATCGAGAGTATATATTCATGACGGCAGCCCGGTCCTGGTTTTGATGAGTGGTAATGAAGAAGTGAACGAATCCAAATTAGCTGTCGTACTCGGCGGTACAGTTAGACCGGGGCATCCCGAAGAGCTGATGGAAATTTCCGGTGCTGATGCGGGTTCTATCGGACCCGTCGGTTTCAAACACAAAATCATCGCCGACTTGAAACTTAAAGACGGAAACAACCTCTACAGCGGAGCAAACAAAAACGATTATCACATCGGCGGTATCGACATGAACCGCGACGTGCCGAACATTGAATACCACGACTTACGTTTCGCTCAAACGGGTGAAAAATGTATCCGCTGCGGTTCAAAGCTTGACGTCTTCAAAGCGATTGAACTCGGACATATTTTCAAACTCGGTACAAAATATTCCGAAAGCCTCGGCGCACTTTTCCTCGATGAGGAAGGGAAAGAGCATCCTATAATAATGGGAAGTTACGGTATCGGTATTGAACGTATAATCGCCTGTTACATCGAGCAAAACTGCGACGACAAAGGTATAATCTGGGATATGCCACTCGCGCCTTACCATATTCACTTGATCGGCATTAACATGAAAAACCAAACAGTTGTCAATGCATGCAATAAACTATACGATGAAATCTCAGCATTGGGCTATGAAGTTCTTTTTGATGACCGAGACGACGTGAGCGCCGGGTTTAAATTCAACGATGCCGATTTACTGGGAATGCCCGTTCAATTAATAATCGGCGAGAAAAATCTAAAAGACGGTAACGTAGAACTGAAGAAGCGCAGAACAAACGAGAAACAAATTGTCAAACTGGATCAAGTTAATTCTGAACTGAAAGAATTGCTCTAACATTTCCTTGAGAGAACGCATAAACTCGAATCTATTCCTGCGTTTTCAGCGTTAATCTTTGGCGCTCTCTGCGTGGAGAACAAAAATGAAACCAAGACTATTCCTCGTTGCTACTCCAATAGGTAATTATGATGACATTACACTTCGTGCTCTCGACACACTTAAAGAGGTTGACTTCATCATCTGCGAAGAATTCAAAGAAGCCAGACGATTACTTTCTCATTACCACATACAAAAAGAACTTGTAGCGCTAAACGAACACAACGAAAAAGAATCCGCACAGGAAATTTTACTGCAGCTCGCCGATGGAAAGACAGCGGCGCTCATTTCCGACTGCGGCACTCCCCTTTTTTCCGATCCCGGACATATTTTGGTTGAACTTTGCATCGCCAACAATATTGATGTGATACCGATACCCGGTGCCAGCTCGCTTATGCCGGCTTTGACCGCTTCGGGTTTGGATATTGAAAAATTTTATTACTACGGTTGGCTCTCACCAAAGAAAGACATCCGGCAGAAAGAGCTGCTGCGATTGAAAAACATAAAAGAGCTGATTGTAATTCTCGACACCCCTTACCGTTTAAAAACATTGCTCACCGACGTTTCCAAACATTTCGGTAAAAACACAAAATGTATCCTCGCATTCAATGTTACAATGAAGACGGAAAAATTCCATAGAGGCACAGCTTCCCAAATTCTTTCGATTGTAGAAATGCAAAATCTTAAAGGGGAGTTTGTACTTTTGTTGGATAATAAGTGAATATTCTATGCCGAGCTTACCCAAAGTTACTATCTCATAATTGACTAAGTATTAATATTTAATTAAGTTGTTAGCACTCCAAAAATCCAACTCTTGTTTTTCCAAGTGAAATATATTTAATATATAACTTACATGCCGAAGGTGTATTTAACAAAACAAAAGTTAAATAAGACTATAGAGCTGTTACACTAGTTAAGCGAAATGTCTAAAAAATCTAATGAAAATATTACGATGAGACTTTCAATGATGAAATCGATGCTATAGGGTGGATTACCATGGTGAGCTTTATCAGATTGGACAACGGCATACTTCATGCTCAACACAAGATTCTCTTCTTTCGCCTGCGCATTCAAAATGATAGTATCACGATGGTAAGATAAAAAATTTATTTTTTTAAAGGAGGATTTATGAAACAGATAGTTACCTTTTTATTTGTGGTTCTAAATTTATTATTAATTAGTCAACCACTATTTGCACAGTTTATGCAGCCAGGGACTAATCTACCTTGTCGAACTTATGGTACAGAATCTTCAGAACGGGCTTTTGCATTAGTTCAATCATCCGACTTTGGGTATGTTCTTGCAGGTTGGACATCCGCTTTTACCACAGCACCCAATGACACAAATGTTCTTATTATTAAGACAGACAGTCTTGGTGTTCCGATAACAGCAAGAATTTCAATTGGTCCTGCAGCAGAAGAAGCTCATTCAATGGTCAGAACTACAGACGATGGCTATGCGGTAACTGGTTGGACCAAAAGCTATGGAGCTGGTGGCTCAGATATTTTTGTGCTAAAACTGGATGCAAATTTGAATCTTCAATGGGGAAGAGTCTATGGTGGAGAGGAAAATGACCAAGCATATTCGATAATTCAAACGAGTGATGACGGCTATGCTGTGACCGGATGGACTAATAGTTTTGGTGACAATCCGAAACCGAATATTATTGTCATGAAATTATTACAAAATGGTGATGTCCAGTGGGCAAAAGCCTACGCCCGACAGGTCCCCCAGCATAAAGATGAAGGATACGGCATAACAGAGCTACCAGGAGGCTATGCGGTTGTTGGAAGATTTCATTGTGCAATTTACCCAGACTGGGATGCCTTCTTGATGTATTTAGATTCGATAGGGAATTTCCTTGGAACCGAAGTTTTATGGGGACCAAAAGATGATGAAGCATATTCAGTAACTTTTGACGGCAACATTGAAGTTGCGGGTTGGACTGGAACATATGGAGTCACTCCTGATGACTCTGCCAGTATCTTCGTCGCAAATTTTCCACCTACCCCCGGTCCCCCAATTTGGCGGAATGTTTATGGTTGGGAGAACGAAGAAAAAGTTATGGATGACAAATCTTTAATCGTTACCAATGATGGTAATTATGCAGTCTCGGGTTGGACCTGCAGCGCAGGACCAGGCGTGCCAAATCCCAATTTCTTGATTATGAAATTAAACAGTTCTAATGGTTCGGTTATATGGTCAAGAGTCCATCCAAGTATACCAGGTGCAAACTCTGAAGAAGCTTATCCGATGATTCAAACCTTAAATGGCGGGTATGCGATTGCAGGGTATACCAATAGTTTTGGATTAGGTGGTGATGACTTCCATTTTCTTACATTAGACCAGGATGGTAATCGACCGGTATGCGTATTAGATACAATGCCAATTATTGGCACTTGCGATTGGATGGTCGATTCGATGTATGTATGGGAGGCAAATCCGGATACAACACTAATGCCGTTGAGTGATGCAATGGTTCAAAGTGTTATTGTTTGTGGTGGTCCAACTATTACAGTTGGAAGTTTATCTGGATTCGGCAATGTTCTAATAAATACAACATCTGCTGAAAAATCATATACTGTTGAAGGTTCGGACCTTACACCAGCATCCGGTAATATCACTGTCACACCACCAACAAGCTTTGAAGTATCAACTTCTGAAGGTGGTCCTTATAGCAGTTCAGCAATCACAATTGCTTATAGTGGAGGAAGTTTAGCATCAACACCCGTTTATGTAGTTTTTAAACCTACACTTGCACAACTTTATAGTGGAAATATTACAAATGCAGGCGGTGGTGCAACAACAAAGAATGTTGCAGTAAGTGGAACGGGGACAGTACCACCTGCAACCCCTACGCTGGCTTCACCATCCAATGGCGCAACTGGAGTTTCCACCAGTCCCACGTTGAGTTGGAATACTTCCTCTGGTGCCACATCGTATCAGTTGCAGGTGTCAACCAGTTCCGAATTCTCGACCACCGTTGTAGACCAGAGCGGTATTTCAGACACATCGTATAGCATCACCGGACTTGCTAACAACACACTCTACTACTGGCGAGTTAACGCTACAAACGAGGGAGGAACAAGCTCCTTTTCCAACACATCGAGTTTCACTACAGTGGGTCCAACATCCGTTGAACAACTCGATTCCGATATACCATTAACATTCGCTCTTTATCAAAACTACCCCAATCCTTTCAATCCATCGACAATAATTGAGTATCATATACCTTACCAAGCTTTCGTAAAATTAAACGTCTTCGATATTCTTGGATGTGAAGTGGCCGTACTTGTTAATGAAAATAAGTCGCCGGGCCGATACAATGTTACATTTGATGCTTCGAACCTGCCGGGAGGAATATATCTCTATCACGTTCAGGCAGGGAATTTTCAAGAGACTCGTAAACTTGTTTTATTGAAATAAAAATTCATGTGAAACAAATAAGTATGACTGTTCAATCTTATCAGCCCCGACTTTGTCGGGGCTTTATATATTATCCGAATCAATTAACAGATACAAAAAGGCAAAACCTCAAAGGAGAGTTTGTGCTTTTAGCAGACAACAGATAAATTTCAGCCGCTTGCAGGATAAATAAGTTTTTGTTAGGTTGACATCATCAAGTTCACCAGCAAATATGCTTTCACTCAAAAAATTTTATTCAGAGATAAAAGCCCGTAAAATCCGCAAGAGACTGGTTATTTATCTCAGTTCGTCAATCACCGTTTTGGGCGTAGTAAATCTCTTCTCCCGCATTTACGATTTCCCCTTCGTGTTCTTTAATTGCGTTTTGGTAGCTCTGCTGTGCGGCATACCCAGCACACTCGTTCACGGCTGGTATCACGGACTTAAAAAAAAGCAAAGGATGCAGAAGAGAGAAATTATCTTCCACACTTTTATATTTGTAGTCGCGGCAGTTTTAATAATTCGAACCGCCGGCACTTCCCGTATCAGCCTGCTTCCTCCCGATGCAAAGTTCGTCGCCGTTCTTCCGTTTCAAAATCTTAACGACAGCAAAGAAGACGAATATTTCAGCGACGGAATAATGGAAGACATACTCACTCAGCTTTCCAAGATAGGCGATCTTAAGGTAATCTCCCGTACATCTGTAATGCAGTACAAAAACACGAAGAAAAATCTGCGTGAGATTGCCGATGAACTCGGCGTCGCTTCGATACTCGAGGGAAGCGTACGGCGCACCGGCAACAGGGTACGGATTACGAGCCAGCTAATCAACGCAAGGAGCGATGAACACCTCTGGGCCGAAACATACGACCGTGAGATGAAAGACATTTTTGAAATACAGAGCGACGTGGCAAAAAGTATTGCAGCGGCTCTGCACGCAGTTCTTTCCCCCAACGAAATCGAACAAATAGATAATCCCGGTACGGAAAACCTCGACGCATACGGTTTTTATCTGCGCGGGCGAGATTACTTTTACAACTATACAAACCAAGATAACGAAAGAGCTATTGAACTTTATCGGGAAGCTTTGAAAGTAGATCCGAACTATGCGCTGGCATATGCGGGCCTTGCAGAGGCATACGGAAGAAAAATTTATTATGACTATTCGCAGGACTGGAGCGACTCGTCGCTAACGTTCAGCAATAGAGCAATCGAACTAAACCCAAACCTTGCGGAGGGTTATAAAGCGCTTGGGGATGTTTATAACGTCAGTGAAGATTATTCACTCTCTTTGATACAATATCTCAAGGCGATTAAACTGAATCCGAATTATGCAGCGGCGATTGCGAACATCGGTTTTACACATTATAAACTTGGCGCATTTGATGAAGCCCTGGTATGGATGAAAAAAGCTATGATGGTCGAACCCGGCTCGGCACGATGGACTTCCAATGTTGCAGTTGAATACTACAACTTGGGTTTCGACAGCCTTGCAACCGTATGGTTCCAAAGAGCAATGGCGCTTCAACCGGAATTCTTTTTCCCGAAAGTCGTGATGACTTATATCGATATTTATGCGGGAAAATACGACTCGGCAAGAGCTACAATCAAAAACTTACTTGAATCTTATCCCGAAGTTCCTCCAATACTAGAAACTGCCGGCGACATAGAACTTTTAGCAGGAAATTTAAAACAAGCAAAAACTTATTTCGAAAAAGCCGCACTGAATTCATCCTTTAGAAGCGAATCCGGAATTAAACTGGCATATGTACTGACGAAACTGAATAAACGCGCCGAAGCAAAGGAAATTCTCGATGAGAACCTTGCAGATGAAGCCGACGACCTGGCTCATTTTAAGGAAGGAAATAATGCATACTTTATTGCTGCTGCATACGTCATTTCTCAAAATTATAAAAAAGCAATACAAGTGCTCTCGCGTGCCGTTGAACTCGGATACCGTAATTACCGCTGGTTTTCGGTAGATCCCATGATGGTACCATTACGGAACAACCCGGAATTTTTTACGCTTGCCGCAAAATTGAAATCCGAATATGAAAAGATGCGCAGCCGGGTGAAAACGGAAAATCTTTAACAAATTAAATCCGACGGAAGCAGAATGATGAAATCTAATTATCAATTCTTAGTTATTATTGTTCTGTTGGTTATCGGAATTTTATCCTGCAAAGAAAAATCATCAGCACCGCAGACCGAAGCATTGAAGTTCAAGACTTACTCTTATATAGATAAACAAGGCACGGGTATCGAAGCGTTTAGAATGTTGATTCCAACGGATTGGCAATTCGAAGGAGGAATTAAGTGGGTACTGGATAA
>CAZKNM010000078.1:0-14211 GCA_964554135.1 uncultured Melioribacteraceae bacterium | reverse complement strand
AATCATTTTTTAGATCGTAGTAAACAGATCTTTGACGGATATCTTTACCTGCGTCTTGAACATTTGCAAATTGACTCAACTTTTTCGGACCGAAAGCAGTAGGGACTTGCAATTCCTTCATTGTCTCAACGTTGTCAAATTGACCTTTAAGACGTACCGTATATTCTTGATCGCCGATCTTGAAATATCCTCCCGGAATATCCATATTGTTCAACGCTAATGTCTGCATTAGCTGGGGAAGAGAAATCATATTCTCATAAACCAGTCTATTATCCAGAACAACTCTCACCTCGCGTTCCTGACCACCCGTGATGTTTACGTTAGCAACTCCGGAAATTTGAGAGAACCTATCTTTCAAAGTTTTATCCGCAATTTCATAAAGCTGGCGCGGATCGAGATCACCGCTTAATACAACATCAACAATTGCAAATGCTCTAAAGTCGACTTTCTGCACGATGGGTTTCATTGCATCTGTGGGCAGAACGTTGATTATCTGATCAACTTTGTCTTTCACTTCTTGGTTTGCAACGTCCACATCTTTTGAAGATTTGAATTCGATTATTACTATCGAAACTCCGTCAAGAGAATAAGATTCTACTCTCTCAATCTGGCTTACAGTAGAGACAGCATCTTCAATTCTTTTACTTATAAGTGTTTCGATTTCTTTAGGACCGGCACCTGGGTAAACGGTCTGCACCGTTACATAAGGAATTTTAACATCAGGCATTAAGTCCAGATTTAAACTAATAAAAGCCAATATTCCGAATATTAGGAATACCATTATTCCCATGGTTGCCATAACAGGGCGTTTTATTGAAACTTTTGCAAGAAACATATTTCTTCCCCTTATTGAGTCACTTTTACTTTTGTACCGTTAACTAACTGTGCCGAACCTTTTACAATGAGTCTATCACCAATATTCAATCCGCTCGATACTTCATAATTAATTCCGCTCTCTTTTCCATTGGTTATATATTTCTTTTCGGCGGTTCCCCTGTTCTCAACAAAAACATAATAACCGTTTTCATCCTGCTTAACAAGGTTTCTCGGGATAATGATTGCGTTTGGATTTTCATAAACCAATATTTTTACATCCACAGTTGGACCGCTCTTCAATTCATTACCTGGATTGTTGAACTCAATCTCTGCATAATAAGCTTGTCTATACGGATCCATGACAATGGATTTCTCAACAACGCTTCCTCTATACTTTTTCCCTTGATATTCGACAAAAGCGGACATTCCATTTCTGATTTGGCGTATTTCATCTTCCGAAGCCCATATTCTTGTTCTCATTTGACTAAGCTGTGTAACAGTGAACAAAGGATCTTTCCCTTTAACATTATCACCTTCATTCACTGCAATAGAAGTAATCATACCATCAAAAGGAGCTTCAACAAACATCATTTGTTTTTGAGTTTCATAATTTCTTTTGGCAACCAAATACTGGGTTTCAACGCCATCGAAATTCGCCTGCGATATTTCACCGCTCTTAAGCAGCACTTTCATGCGTTCATAATTCTTCTCGGCATTTTCAAAAGCAGATTTAGCCTGTTCATATTGAAGTGCAGTTGCATCATATGGAAATTCCATTACAACTTGTCCTTTCTTAACATAATCGCCGACTTTAACATTTATTTTTTCGATTCTTCCTCCAACGGCGGCTCCTTCAATTGCTTCTTTTATTCCGGATAGTTTCGAGAAGAAACTTAAATATTTACTGAATAGTTTATACTGAATCAGCTCTACAACAACGGGAATTCCTTCTTCCGATTGAATTTGCTGCATACTCTTTGAAGATTCTTCCTTATCACTTCCGCAGCTTTGAAATAAAACCATAGCCATACTAGAGATGACTATGATTGGAATTACCAAAATAATTTTTCTCAATTTCATAACCTTTAATCTCTCCTAATTTTGAAAGATTATTTATTTTAATTAAATATTTTATTCTGAACGAAACTTAAATGATTCGGATCAACTTCTCCGAGCTGCAACTCTAATTCAGCATTAGCGATGATGTAATCGTAAATTGCCTGCATTTTATTTGTTTTTGCCTGCCGCAGTTCGACGTCGGCATTTTTTATTTCCAACTGTGTCCCCGTACCTTCCTTATATCGGGTGATTGCAATATCATAAGCTTTTTGTGCGAGTTCAACGTTGCGCTCCACAGCATCTATTTGCATCATTACTTTATTCAATTTATCTAATGTTGATTTAACCTGCATCGATACAAAATCTTTTAATTTTATGATTTGTTCTTCTGTTTGAAGCGCCGCTATTTTGGATTGCTCTACTTTGTTAGCCACTCTCCCACCTTTGAACAAATTTAAAGAAAAAGTCACACCGACCAGAGATGATTGATAATTCTGAAAATCAAATTTATCCGAACTACCGGCAAAGGAGTAATTAGCAAATGCAGCTATAGTCGGCCAGTACTCAGATCTATCGATCTCTATAAATTCCTCGTCGACCTGCTTCTTAATCATCAAAGTATTTATCGTCAAGTTGGATTCTTTAGCCTTCTTTACTGTTTCAATCTCATCCGGAATTATTTCCTTTTTATAAATGAAATTGCCGACAACATCTATATCTTCAATCTGCTCAATACCGAGTGTAATTTTCAAACCATTCTTGGCTGTATTTAATATATTTCTTAATTCCTGAACCCGCGGTCTTACATTTTCAACCTGAACCTCAACCTGTAGCGCATCATACTCGGAGATCAAACCTTGCTCATACATTGCTTGAACATTTTTCAAATTTTCTTCTGCGTTCAGGAGACTTGCTTCCATTATTTCTAAAGTATTTTTGGTCAGCAGCACACCGTAAAAAGCTTTTTTTACATCCAGCACGGTTTGAGCAACAGTTGCCTTTAATTGCTCCTGCGATAAATTCATAAATAAATGTGAAGCGCCGATACCCCTAAACACGGCAGAGTTAAAAAGAATTTGAGTAACTTGAGCAGTAGCTGTATAGCTGTTGGCTAAAGCGAAAGATTGAAGTATTGTTGTCATAGTTAAAAACTTCGATTCATCTCTCGGCAGCACACCCTCGTCGAAAAGAATTCCGTATGTAGCATTGCTCAACATTGCCATAAAATCGGGGAAAGCCATCATCGGTTTTTTAATGAAATGTGAAAAGTTGGCCGAAAGATCCAGACTGGGCAAAGCATATCCGAATGCTTCATCCACTGCAGCATCTGCTTTCCTTATCTCCATCATTGCGATTTTCACATCACGATTATTCGTCAACGCAGTTTGAACGGCTTCTTCAAGTGTAAAAGAACGCTTCTGCGCTTTTATCGGTTCAATCATTAATAGGATAAGAAACAATCCTAATAACAAATAGTTGTCAAAAATTTTGAAGTTTCCGTATTTCTTCATAGGATACTCATCTATTTTTCTGAAATTATATTTAGTCGAATTTATTAATGCCGCGAAAATATTTTAATTAGATCGTTAAAAAAATATTTAATCGGTGAAAGTCACTTATTTGTCAGTAAATAAAATCATTTAGATCCATGTTATTCATCGGCTCATCTCAAACCTTTTACAATCAGATTCACAATTATAGTTGTTGTTTTATCAATACTGCCGAAGTCAATTTCATGTAGAAATTTTGCTCTTGAACTATGATAAATTCTGTACTCCAGTGCTCTTGATATATTCAATAATTCTTCGGCCAATTCGATTGAGTTGTGTTTTGCAAATTCCTTATTTTTTATTCCCTCTTTTAAAATAGAATCAAGCAGATCAATTTCACGCCTTTTAAATTCATGCAACAAAGTTTTTGCTGCTTCACTAATTTCAATTAAAGTTATTTCCTTAATGGAGTGCAGAATTTTCATATCTCTGTGCAAACGCACAGCATTTTCCATAAACCTCTTCACTTTTTCAGCGGAAGAAAGTGTTGTATCCAATATCCTCATTTGCTCTGTAAAATAAGTATCTGCCTCACTCAAAACCATTTCATGAAATAAGGATTCCTTATTCGGGAAATAGTAGTACAAAGAATTTTTTTTGATACCAACCATCTCGGCAATATCTTCTAAGGTCGTTTTATGATAACCGAACTTAGCGAAAGCTTTCATCGATGCTTTGATTATACAAAGCTTTTTTTCATCATATGTTTCTGACATTTTTTTACAATTTTATATTGTTTTTAACGCTTTCGAACTTTCGAAACAATGGTTCGAAAATTATTAAATACACCCTTTAAAACCAAGCCATTTAGAAAAAAATTTACGTTATATTTTGACGTTTATAAAAAGTGAAGTTTCCATGGAGAAGTGATGCAAGCAAAAAATATTTTCGATAAAAACCAGATAAATATGTGGAATCCCCCTTCAAACCTGTTAAAGATTTCTACTATTGATGCACACGCTGCGGGCGAACCGCTAAGAATAATTTTGGACGGATATCCGGAACTAAAAGGAAAAACAATTTTGGAAAAACGCCGGTATGCAAAAGAGAATTATGATTATCTACGAACGGCACTCATGTGGGAACCGCGCGGTCATGCCGACATGTACGGGACAATCATCACGCCTCCTGTAACACAAGGAGCAGACTTTGGCGTTCTCTTCCTGCACAACGAGGGTTATAGTTCCATGTGCGGGCATGGTATCATCGCTGTTACGACAGTTATCATTGAAACCGGTATGATCAAAATGGAATCACCGGTCACAACTGTAAAGATTGACACGCCTGCCGGACTTGTAACTGCTTGCGCTAGGATTGAGAATAAAAAAGTAAAAAGTGTTTACTTCCATAATGTGCCTTCTTTCGTTCTTACTCAGAATCAATTTGTCCAAGTACCCGGACTTGGCAAAGTAAATTTTGATGTAGCATTCGGAGGTGCATTCTACGCATTTGTGAATGCAGACGAACTTAATATCGCAATGACTCCCGATAATTTCAGAACTCTGATCGAAAAAGGGATGGATACAAAACATGCAGTGATGAAAAATTTTGAGATCAAACATCCCTTTGAGAAAGACTTAAATTTTCTCTATGGTACTATTTTTTACGGCAAAGCTTTGAGTAAAGACGTAGACAGTAGAAATGTTTGTATCTTTGCTGAAGGTGAGGTTGACCGCAGTCCGACCGGCACAGGTGTAAGCGCTCGAATGGCTCTCCACTATGCGAAAGGTGAAATAGGTATTAATGAGTCAATGATAATCGAGAGCATCATCGGAAGTAAATTTAGAGGAAGCGTTGTTAAAACCACTGCGTTCGGACCGCATGAAGCTGTAATTCCGGAAGTTGAAGGGAGTGCTTTTATAACGGGCAAACATGAATTTCTTATTGACCAGGATGATCCGTTAAAGAATGGATTTATTCTTCGGTAATTTAATTATATCTTACCATATGAAAAGATTTTGTCTCATTAATATTCCCCTCCTTCGAAGAGAACATTTCTTTATCTTTAGTAAAATTATTATCTCTCAAACAACTACAACCTAACGGAGCCACCATGCTGAAAAAGCACCCAAAAGGATTAACCGTTTTATTCTTCACTGAAATGTGGGAGCGTTTCGGTTTTTACATAATGTCTGCCATTTATGTTTTATATATGGATAGAGATTTAAAATTCGATGATTCGGTTAAAGGAATTTTGTACGCAGTATTTTTAGGTGCATCTTATTTGTTCCCTCTTTTAGGCGGATGGCTGGGGGATAGAATTTGGGGAAGAATAAAGACAATCCGTATAGGCGCTTCTATGATGGCATTGGGTTATGTATCTCTCACAATTTCTTCTATAGATACATTGTTGTTCTTCTATTTAGGTGTTGCTTTAGTAGCAATCGGGACAGGTATTTTCAAAGTAAATATGTCCGTGACAATCGGGAATTTATATAAAGACAACATCGAACTTAAAGATGCCGGTTTTAATATTTATTACATGGGTGTTAATATTGGAGCGACACTTGGTCCCCTCGCAGCAACGATAATCGGCATGACTACCGAAAATTACAATTTATCTTTTTTTGCTGCAGCTGTAGGTATGATACTGGCAATAATAATTTTTCAATTCGGTAAAAAAACAATTGTACATACCGATATTATGAAATCCGAGAACGGAAATAATATCACCGAGCAATATCCCGAAATGGATAAAAAAGAATTTTGGCAGCGGGTATTTACTCTATTCGTTCTCTTTATTATAGCAAGTCTTTTTTGGCTACCATTTTATCAAAACGGTTTCGCGTTAACACTGTTCGCAAGCAGATCAACAAGAGTAATAGAATGGCTAAGGCCGGAGACATATCAAATATTCGGTGCGCTCTTCATTGTCTTACTTACACCACCGCTTCTCTCTATTTTTTCACTGTTGAGAAAATACGGCAAGGAACCCAGAACAACATCAAAAATATTTTTCGGTCTTTTGATAATGGCTTCTTCAATGCTGGTAATGGTATGGGCTTCTCTTGCAGGAGGAAACGGAGATGTGAATATCATGTCTCCGATGTGGCTTATATCAACGTACTTCCTGGTTACAATCGCTGAAATCTTGATCTCTCCTATGGGGCAATCATACGTAACAAAAGTAGCGCCCCCTAAAATACAAGGTTTGATGATGGGAGGATGGTTTGGTGCAACAGCTCTAGGTGCGATGAGTTCGGGAATATTCGGAAGATTTTACAGCGATGTTTCACATCATGCTTACTTTTTATTATTAGCCGGCTTGTCGGTATTCGCCGCAGTTCTAGTACTAATATTTATGAAAAAATTAAAACGCTTCGCAAGTTAAGGAGGGGAAATGATTATTCTGGAAAAAGTTAATCAAGCAAAAAAAATATTAAAAGAATTTGATGTTGATTGTTGGATAACTTTCGTGAGAGAAACTTCCATTCAACACGACCCGGCATTAGACTTTCTTATTCAAGGACATGTTACCTGGCATTCAGCTTTTATCATTTCATCTTCGGGAAAAACAAAAGCAATTGTCGGGCAATACGATAAACAATCTATAGAAGATTTAAAAGCATATGACGACGTTGAAGCTTTTGTTGAAGGAATAAAAAAACCGCTTACTAACTATCTCAAAGAACTGAATCCCGCCAAAATAGGTATCAACTTCTCAAAAGGAAGCGAAATCTGCGACGGTATAACTTACGGCATGTATCTTACTTTGTTTGAATATCTGGAAGGGTTAGGAATGCAAGATAGACTAGTTTCGTCAGAGAAGATCGTTTCGGCATTGAGAGAAAGAAAAACTAAAACAGAAATCGATTACATTAAAAAAGCAATAAAGCATACGGAGCAGATTTTCGATAGAGTCTCGAAATTTATCAAGCCCGGTCTAACCGAAATAAAGATTGCAAAATTTATGAGAGAAGAAGTCAAGCAAAGCGGTTTGGGATTCGCGTGGGAAGAAGAATGGAATCCAGCTGTTTTTACCGGACCAGATACAGCCGGCGCTCATTACATGCCTACAGAAAGAAAAGTTGAGAAAGGACACGTTTTAAATATGGATTTCGGCATGAAGTTTAAAGGATATTGTTCCGATATGCAAAGAACATTCTATATTTTAAAAGACGGTGAACCACATGCACCAGAAGAAGTAATGAAAGGATTCAACACAATTGTTAAAGCAATAGATGAATCGAAGAAAGCTATGAAACCGGGAATACAAGCATTTGAAATCGATGCGATAGCACGGAGGATTGTTACGGAAAATGGTTATGCCGCATTTCCGCATGGACTTGGTCACCAGGTAGGACGTTATGCACACGACGGCACCGCACTGCTCGGGCCTAAATGGGAAAAGTATGCACAGAAACCGTTTCAACTTTTAGAAGAAGGAATGGTCTTTACTCTGGAACCGAGGTTGACTGTACCAGATTATGGTGTTGCGACAATCGAAGAAATGGTAGTTGTTACAAAAAATGGTTCCGAGTGGTTGTCTCATCCGCAAAAGGAAATAATATTGATTAAGTAATCGAAAATCATTTGATTGTACGGTGAATTTCTTATTTTACGATTAATCAACATAACAAATAATAAGCAAGGTATGGAGTACAAAGAAAATCCAAAAAGTTACGATCCGAGAATGCATTCCGCCGAACATATACTCAATCAAACAATGGTGAAAATGTTCAACCGCGGCAGATCAATCAATGCACATATCGAGAAGAAAAAATCAAAATGTGATTATTATTTCGACCGCGATCTAACGGATCAAGAGAAAAGTGAAATCGAGATAAGAATAAATGAATTGATTCAAAAGGATTTACCCGTATATGAAGAATTTATATCATACGATGAAGCCGATAAATTGTTCAACTTAAAAAGAATACCTGAAGATGTTGGTGAATCGGTTCGAGTGATTAAAATCGGTGATTATGATGCATGTCCGTGCAGCGGTCCGCATGTAAAGACAACCAAAGAAATCGGAACATTTAAACTAGTTTCAACAAGCTATGAAGATAATATTCTTAGAGTCAGATTTAAATTACAAGAGCTCTAAAAGATTTTAAATTTAGTACACCACTAGGAAAGTAATATCGTCACTCTGCTCGACACTCTTTGAATGTTTTTTAATCTCGGAAGGAATTATTTCAAAATATTTTTCTGGTGTTTCGTTCGAAGCGGTTAATACAGCTCTCAATTTTTTATTCCCGAACTGCTCCCCTTTCGCATTCATTGCTTCCGTAATACCATCGGTAAAAGTGAATAAAACATCCCCTTGCTCAAGAACCATCTTATTAATATTAAACTGGGTTGTTTCCATTATACCTACTATTAAACCTGTGGGGGAAAGCTCTTCGAGAGTTTTGTTTTTCCTGATAATGATAGGTGGTTCATGACCGGCATTTATATATGACAACTCACCGGTTTTAGAATTCAGTATACCGAAGAACATCGTAACAAAAACATTCACAGGGCTATTCTTAAAGAAAAATTCATTAAGTCTATTCACTACATTAATAAGCGGATTACCATCTTTGAATGAAGCACTAAGATAAGCCTTCACAATTGCCATCAGCAGCGAAGCCTGTGCACCTTTACCAGTCACATCTGCAATAGTAAAAAATGTTTCATCATTAGCAAGAGAAAAATAATCGTAATAGTCCCCACCTACAAAACGTGCAGGTTTATAAAATCCTTTTAGGCGATAACCATCGATAGACAAAGTATCCTTAGGTAATAATCTATTCTGAATTGAGCATGCTAACTGAAGATCCGCTTCGAATCTTTCTTTTATAAGAAGTTGTTCGTGCAGCCATGCCTTATCTAAAGTAATACATGCTAAGCGAGCAAACTCGGTGAAAAGAATCTCATCTTCTTTATCAAAAGACTTTTTCCCTTTTTTATTCAGCACTTGTGCGGCACCTACTAATTTATTTTCCACATGGAGAGGAACTGTTAATAACGATTTAGTAGTTAGTCCGGTAATTTTATCTACTTTATCATAAAACCTCGGATCCTTCCTCATATCGGAAATATTAAGCAGCTTACCTTTCTCTGCGACATAACCGACAATTCCTTTACCGACAGGCACTCTTATTTTAGCTATCTGTTTTTTAGTCAGATTGGTCGAGACTTTCATGTACAATTCATCTTTGGCATCGTCAAATAAAAAAATAGAAGCTGCTTGAGCTTTCAATAAATTGCATGCTTCATTCATTATTTTTTTTAAAATCTCATCGCTGTTCAATGAAGATGAAACGATAGCATAAGATTGTATTAGGCTCCGTAGCTTATTTGAAGAGAGATTTTTCATATTTCTTCGTTTTAAAATTACCCAACCTTTACAGTTAAAAGTAACTATTAAAAACTCTAAACTCAATAACTTGATAATCGTTATAAAAAGGAAAGCGACTCATAATCAAACATTCTTTATGTTAAATACCATATTGAGACAAATCAAAACATGAAAACAGAAATTTATCAGTATTTCAATATATCTACATAAAAAGTAATGGCATACCTATTGCTTTTATACTAACAAGCACACTCTTTAAGAAATAAAGCGGGCGACTATTTTGGATAGAGAATCGGCTGGATTCAAAAACCAAGGTGGTCGCCTTCGCGATTTAAAACTCCACCAATAAAAATTTATAATCCATCATCCCTTCTATTCTATTTTATTTCACTATTTTTCCGGCTGTAATTTCATCAAAATTATTGAGCAATGCCGTCTTTTAGAGAACATATCAAGAATACAATCTCGCTTGCTGTTCCGATTTCAATCGGTCAGTTGGGACATACCATGATGGGAGTTATCGACAGTATTATGGTCGGAAGAGTCGGATCAACTCCGTTGGCTGCAGCATCCTTGGTAAATGGTTTGTTTTTCCTGGTGTTAGTTTTGGGAATAGGAATGTCTTTCGCCGTAACTCCCCTGGTTGCAATTACTAAAGGAGCCCGCAAAGGCAAAGACTGCGGAATTATTCTTAACCAAGCTTTGATAGTGAATATCATATTCTCATTATTACTTTCTATCGTTATAATTTTCGGTGCCGAACTGATTCAATATTTAAATCAGCCCAAAGATGTTGCCGTTCTTGCAATATCTTATATGAAAATTTTAGGTTTATCGGTTCTCCCTTTTATGCTATTTCAAACATTGAGGCAGTTTTTAGAAGGACTTTCATTACCGAGACTCCCGATGTTCATAGCAATTACTGCAAATTTTTTTAATGCATTTTTCAACTGGGTGCTTATTTACGGTAACCTTGGTTTCCCTGCTATGGGACTCGATGGTGCCGGATGGGCAACATTCACATCTCGTATTCTGATGGCTCTAGCTATTATTTGGTTTTCACTCAAAACTACTATTTTGAAAGAATATAATCCTCACTTCAAACCTCGTGAATTTAAAACGGATATTATTAAGAAAATAGTCAAGATCGGATTGCCGAGCGGTTTTACCTATTTTTTTGAAGTCGCCGCATTTGCATTTGCAGCAATAATGATTGGCTGGCTCGGAAGTATCCAATTAGCCGCTCATCAGATAGCAATTAATTTAGCCTCAGCTACATATATGATAATTTTGGGTATTTCCGCAGCGGGTACAATTCGCGTGGGGCATGCAGTTGGAGAAGCCAGTATTCCCGAAACACGACGCGCAGGATTTACCGCTTTAACTTTAGCCGCATCCCTAATGTTTATTTTTGCTGTGCTGTTCATTACCATGCGCTATATACTTCCGCAAATTTATATTAATGAAATAGAAGTAATAAACCTTGCTGCAGATTTATTAATTGTCGCGGCTCTATTTCAAATTTCGGACGGATTGCAGGCTACAGGTGCAGGTGTTCTCCGAGGACTGACCGACGTTAAAATGCCAATGATTATTATTTTAATTTCTTATTGGATAATCGGTATTCCTATTGCTTATACTTTAGGATTCATTTTAAATTTTGGTACAATTGGAATTTGGATCGGTTTGCTTTTTGGTCTTACTACTGTAGCTGTTTCACTGTTTATACGTTTCAATATCAAAAGTAAAAAACTACTTGAGCTCCAATAGATTTTTTAAAGACTCAGAAGAACTATTGCTATTGATCCAGCTATCAATGCCAATCTGCCATATTTATTCAGCTTCTCTTTCCAAATAATCGCTGCACCCATTGTTGACAATAAAATTATCCCGATGTTCGTTATCGGATAGACGATGATAGCAGGTAATTGAATAAGTGCACTAAGCAGAAAAAATGAACTGAACATATTTGGTACTCCAAGAATTAAACCGCGTTTAAATGTCGGTTTTTCAAATCGCGTTTTAGTTAATAATATTATCAGAACAGTATACAAAAAGCAGAAGGAGAATAATGAGAAAAGAAAGAATGGTTTTTCTGAAGTCGGTCGCCATTGATTAAAGACTTTCATACAAAAATCATTTATTCCTATTGCAATTAGTACACCAAACAAATAAATAAAATCAATCAGCCGGAGACGACCAGCCGATATCTTGCTCAATGAAAATGAAAAATATATAATTGTAATAAGTGTAAAAAGAAAACCAATTGCGTGATAACAATTAGGCATTTCATTAAATATTATTATGGAAAATATTATCGGAATAACTACGGATAACCTTGTACCAACAACTGCAAGAGCTGTTCCGGCAACATTTACAGATTTTGTAAATGCGAAAAAGCCGGCAACAAACGTAACTGCAAGTGCAGCACCGAATAATAATGTTTCAATCGAAACAGCCGCTTGATTATCGGTAAATAATAGAAACAATGAGATCAAAGAGCATATCAAATAATTCCCGTTCAACAAAATAAGAGGATTACCTTTTTCGGAATCGCTGTGTTTAATAATCAGCGCTATACTGCTGGAGCATAAAATTGTTAAAAGTAATGGTATCATCACGAATTCAAAGTTCTTGTGAGTGACAATTTCAATTTACTAAAGGCGGGATTTATATAAAAGCTAAAATAACTAAACACTCCCCCTCACACCGAAGGGGAGTGTTTAGAAACTTACTGAAAATTATTTCATTAGGAGTATTTTCTTTGTTTCAGAGAATATTTTATTTGACACTCTCGATTCAGCACTCATTCTAACCAAATAAACTCCGCTCGGCAATTTTCTAGCATTAAATATGACGGAATATTGTCCGGCGTTTCCGATTGTATTTACTAGCTCCTTTACCCTTTCACCGACGGAATTAAATACCGTAATATTTATATTGCTCTCTTCGGGGAGTTCAAATCTAATTGTGGTTGTAGGATTAAAGGGATTAGGATAATTCTGCGATAACGAATAAGATACCGGTATGCCTGTGAATGAATCAACTCCGGTAACAGTAGTCGTAACTGTTGCTTCATTACTAGGTTCAGAGACTGTTGTATTCCCTACTGCAACTACACGGTAGTAATATTCCGTACCCGGCTCAACATTATCATCTTGATAAGTGGCTGTGTTTGCATTAACCGTCGCTAGTTCAGTATATGTACCGCCAGCACCTACTTTTCTTTCGATTCTAAAACTTACTTCATTGTCGGAATTATCGGTCCAACTTAGATCAACAACTCCCGGGATTGTTTCAACAGCTGTTAAACTTGTTGGTCCATTCACGGCTTCAATTTCAGTTGTTGTAATATCTACAACATTGCTGTATTCCGATTCGGTAGTTGCATGATAACCGGCAATCCTGTAAGAATAATTTTTGCCAGCAACAACGTCTTCATCAAGATAAGTTGTAACGTTTTGACCAACAGTAGCGATTTCTTCCCATAATTCCGTATCGGGATTAAGACGATCTATTCTAAATCCAAGCTCATTATTTGAATTATCCGTCCAATTGAGTTGTATCGAGTTAGTTTCAGCAGCTTGCAAATCGGAAGGATCGTTGATAGGATTTTGCTTTGTAAGATTTTCCGTACCATTTGCAGGAGTTCCCCACCATATAAATGAAGATACGGACGATATTTCAGTATGATTTAGTGTACCCGCCATAACCATATTGTCAGCACCACCACCAGGCGGATTTGCCGCTCCACCGTTAAACGCCCCATCTGGTGTCCCAATAAGATCAACATCACCCCAAATAGGAGAATTAAAATCTGCTACCCAACCATTGTCATCAAATGTTAAGACAATATTAAATGGAGCTCTTGGTTCACCTAAAATATTACCTCCACTATTTATGGCCAATGTACATGTTCCAGCGGTTTCATCAACAGTAACATCAGCTGTAATTAAACCAAAGCTCTGAAAGGTAGTATTATCCCAGCGTCCCTCCCAATGCCCACTCATTGCCATGGGATTGTTGACTTGAGCTTTCACATTAACAATAAAAAATATAACAAGAAGGGTAAAAAGCAATTTATTCATAACCTATTTCTCCTTTTTATGATGGTTTTTTCAAAATATATAAAACTAAACAACATGTCAACCGTTTTATTATGAACGTGAATTAGTTCACATCATTGCAGTTGCTTTGAAAAAATTCTATAACGCTTATACAATTTCCCTCCGATCTTTTCGGTATAGGATCGAACAAGTCTATTAGTCTCCAATTCGAAGGAACCGTCAACAAATTCATATCCCGCTCTGAGAGCAGAATTATTTATTGCCATCGTTAACATAAGTTCCAAACCGCGCTCCCGATATTTATTTCCGACTGCAATAAATAACACGTCTAATTGTTTTGTTTTCTTTACAGCTTTTTTAATATACCACCATCCAAAGGGGAAATATTTTCCATTTGCATAACGAATTCCCTCATTAATATTCGGTATAC
>CAZKNM010000077.1:0-14663 GCA_964554135.1 uncultured Melioribacteraceae bacterium | reverse complement strand
CGAAGTATTAAACAAGATTGAAAACATTTTACCGTCAGTATTTGAATTGAGCTTTGCGTTCAATAAATATAGTATCGGTGAAGAGTTCTGTGTGGATAAACTCGGCTTTACGGATGAGCAGTTGAATGATTATAGTTTCAATATGCTCGAAGCGTTGGGATTTGCCAAAGAAGAAATCTCTACAGCTAACGATTATGTTTGCGGAACTATGACCGTTGAGGGAGCTCCGTTCTTAAAGCATGAACATTATCCAGTTTTCGATTGTGCTAACAGATGCGGCAAGAAAGGTACTAGGTATATTAAGCCAAGTGCTCACATTTATATGATGGCAGCTGCCCAACCTTTTATATCAGGTGCGATATCGAAAACAATTAATTTGCCCAATGGTGCAAGCATAAATGATATCAAGCAAGCTTATATGCAATCCTGGAAATTGGGATTAAAAGCAAATGCGATCTATAGAGATGGTTCTAAACTTTCACAACCTCTAAACTCAATATCCCATCAAGAATATGAAGAACTTATTGAGAAGAAAGAAGAGAATGACATAATTAAAGTAGCCGAAAGAATAATTCATAGATATATTGCAAAAAGAAGACGTTTACCAGATAGAAGAACAGGCTATACTCAAAAAGTTAAAATAAATGGTCAGACAGTTTATGTCAGGACAGGAGAGTATGAAAACGGTCAACTTGGCGAAATATTTATAGATATGCATCGTGAGGGAGCGGCATTCAGAAGTTTATTAAACTGTTTTGCAATATCAATTTCTTTGGGGTTGCAGCACGGAGTCCCTCTCGAAGAATTTGTAGATGCATTTGTATTTACAAGATTTGAACCTAGCGGTGTGCTTACGGGTCATACGAGAATAAAGATGGCTACATCCGTCATCGATTACATTTTCAGAGAACTTGCAGTTACCTATCTTGGAAGAAATGATCTTGCACACGTAGATACTGAAGAAGTCGATAAAAAACGAGACCGTTCCGTTGCAGAACCGGATTTCGAAAGTGAAGAAATAGTCAGCGAAAGAATGATAGAATTGGACAATGATGACTTGAAGTTCAACGATCCATTTAACGGTGGTGACGGTAATGGGAACGGTGGTAAGTTAATATCTCTTAACCGCGAAGTGATGGTAGCCAGGGAGAGAGGTTACACCGGTGATGTATGCCCCGAATGCCAGAGTTTGACTATGGTAAGAAACGGTACTTGTTTAAAATGTACTACTTGCGGAGCCACTACCGGATGTAGTTAGTAGTAATCCTGAATAAGAAAGATGCTAGGGAATTTAGGGGCTTTGAAGCCCCTTTTATTTTGGCTTATTTCCGTATCTCATGGTTGACTTTTGCCTCTAAAAGATATACATTTTTTCCCTTAATTAAATTGAGATGATTCAAGAGAATTATAAAATACTTGAAGAAAAGATTGCTGAAAAATGCTTAAAAACGGGCATGAATCGATCGGATATAACTCTTATTGCTATATCAAAGATGCAGCCCATGGAGATGATAATAGAAGCTTTTAATGCTGGAATCATCCATTTTGGTGAGAATAAGGCTCAAGAATTAGATCAAAAAACAGAACGAATCACTGAAAATATTATTTGGCATTTTGTAGGACATCTTCAGACGAATAAAGTGAAGTATGTGATAAAGTCCGCAGAATATATTCATTCTGTTGATTCATTAAAACTTGCAGAGGAAATTAATAGCAAAGCAAAAAGACTGGATAAAATTCAAAAAGTTCTTTTAGAAATTAATACTTCACGTGAAGCAAGTAAATTTGGGCTTACTGAAAAATCTGAGATTTTAAATATCTCTGAGTTTTGTAAAAATTCTGGGAACCTTGATTTAATAGGTTTGATGACTATGGCTCCGTTAACAGATAATGAATCGATGATCAGAGATTGTTTTGTTAAGTTACGTGTGTTGAAGGATGAACTTAATCAGAAAGGATTTGGATTAAAAGAATTATCTATGGGAATGACGAACGATTACGAAATCGCATTGGAAGAAGGTGCAACTATGTTGAGGATAGGAACCGCAATATTCGGTGATAGGAGTTACAACTAAAAAGGTAGAAATGAAGTTCACACCTTTCAATATTAGGAACCAAGAATTTAATAGGTCCGTACGCGGATTTGATAAAGATGAGGTTCGTGCATTCCTAGAAAAATTATCGGATGAATTCGAACGTCTGCAAGCAGAGAACGAAAAACTAGACGGTGAGATAACTGGGATCCAAGAACAAATAAAAGAATATAAAAGAATCGAAAAGAATCTTCAAAGTACATTGTTAAATGCACAGGAATCTACTTCTAAATCTGTTGAATCGGCCAAAAAGCAAACGACGTTGATGATTAAAGAAGCTGAGTTAAAAGCCGCACAGATTGTTGAGAAAGCCAAAGAGAATGCAAACTTTATACGTGATTCGGTTTTGACTCTCAGAGAAGAAAAGAAATTGCTGATTGCCAGACTAAAAGCCATGATTAGTTCTCAGATTAGTCTTCTTGAAATGAATGTAAAAAGTATCGAAACAAGAAAAGAACCTCCTACAATAACAGAACCCGATGAAAAGAATGATGTAGATATTAACGATATTCTGGAGAAACTTTTATGAGCGAGTTGTTAAAAAAGATTGATGAAACGGTTGCTGTTATTCGACAAAAAACTAAGGTTAATTATCCAATCGGAATTATTTTAGGAACCGGTTTAGGCGGGCTTGTTAAGGATATAGAAATTGAGCATGAGATAGATTACAAAAGTTTACCTCACTTTCCGTTATCGACTGTTGAATCACATCATGGGAAACTGATATTCGGGAAGATAAACGGGAAAAATGTTGTTGCAATGCAGGGGAGATTTCATTACTACGAAGGATACACAATGAAGCAAATTACTTATCCGGTTAGAGTGATGAAATTCTTGGGAGTGAAGACTTTATTGGTTTCCAATGCCTGCGGTGGAATGAATCCTCTTTTTAAGCGCGGTGATGTGATGTTGATGGCAGATCACATTAATCTGCTTGGGGGTAATCCCCTAATCGGCAAGAATGAAGATGAGCTGGGTCCGCGATTCCCAGATATGAGCGAACCTTACAGTCATGGATTAATAGCTCTTGCTGAGCAAGTTGCTCTGGAGAATAAAATAAAGGTGCAAAAAGGTGTTTATGTTGCTGTTCCCGGTCCTAATCTTGAAACTAAATCTGAATACAGATTTTTACGAAGTATCGGAGCCGATGTAGTGGGAATGTCGACAATACCGGAAGATATTGTTGCAGTCCATATGGGAATGAGAGTTTTAGGAATCAGCATAATCACGGATGAATGCTTCCCTGAGGCGCTTAAACCGGTAAATGTTGAAGAAATCATTGCTACTGCGGTGGAAGCAGAACCGAAAATGACTTTAATACTAAAAGAAGTAATTAAAAAATTATAGATGGATAAAAAACCTATATATTATTTAACTCCGGCACTTCTGGCTGTGTTAATGTTTTCGTCGAATTTTTTAAGTACGGATTTATTTAAAGCCGGTTTTCAAAATTTTTCTGTGTGGTTTGTTTTATCCGTGTTTTCGTTCGCTTGCGGATGGTTGATTAACAAAACCTTAGGATGGAATTTCGGAGGCAAAGTACTTTTTGCTGTAATCGTTGCCACAGCAATCTTCAGTAATATGCTGGTTCTTTTCTTTAGGGAATATTTTGGATTAAATGAATTACTCTCGGAAAATCTAATATTATATTCTCTTCGAAATATTACACTTGGTGCGATAGCTTTTTTTGGAATGGCAGTCGCTGAGGTTTTAATGCTCCAAAAAGAAATTTTTTCTCATAAACAGAAAAGTGCGATATATGAAAAGGTTTTAAAAGATCCCGAGAAAGTTGCTGAAAATATTTTAGAAGATGCAAGATTAAAGGCAGATAGGATTTTATTCGATGCCGAAAAGAAATTTAAAGAAGTTGTTGATAAAAAAAATAGAATTGAAATTCAGTTAAAAGAGTTTATTCAAGCTGAGAAAGAATTAATACAAAAGTATGAAGCTGATAAGGAGTGAAGAAAGTTAATAGTAACTAATTTATAATAAGCTGTAATTGGAAAGATGTTCAAACAATTTGATGAAAAAATAAACTACCCAAAGTTGGAAGAGAACATACTCAACTTCTGGGATAAGAATAAAATTTTTGAAAAAAGTATTTCAACCCGGGATAAATCAAAACCTTTTAATTTTTATGAGGGTCCTCCCACTGCGAACGGAAAACCAGGTATACATCATGTTATTTCCCGTACTCTTAAAGATGCCATCTGCCGTTATAAAACTCTTAAAGGTTTTCATGTTAACAGGAAAGCCGGATGGGATACTCACGGCCTACCGGTTGAAATTGAAGTCGAAAAAAAGCTCGGCATTAAAAATAAAAGTGAAATACCGGAGTTTGGTATAGGGAAGTACAACACCGCTTGCCGTGAATCTGTTTTCCAATACAAAGACCTATGGGAGGTGATGACGCGCCGGATGGGATATTGGCTAAACCTTGAAGACGCGTACATTACATGCACAAACGAATATATCGAATCCGTTTGGTGGGCGTTAAAGCAATTGTTTGATAAAGGACTTATTTATAAAGACTATAAGATTGTTCCTCAGTGCCCGCGTTCCGAAACCGTTTTATCATCACACGAATTAGCCCTTGGTTACAGAGACACGAAAGATCCTTCAATTTACGTGCTGATGAAATTAAAAGATTCCAAGCTTACTAAGGATGGTGAAACATTCTTTTTAGTATGGACAACAACTCCGTGGACATTAATTTCTAACGTAGCATTAGCTATCGGCTCGGATATTGAATATGTCAAGATAAAAACAGATGGTAAATATTTAATTCTTGCCAAAGCACGATTGGGAATTATTCAAAATGATTATGAAATTGTTGCTGAATTTAAAGGAAGTGATTTAAGCGGGCAAGAGTACGAACAGTTATTTACTTATCTCGCTGTGGACAAAAAAGCTTTTTATGTAATCGAAGGAGACTTTGTCAGCACGGAAGATGGCTCAGGTATTGTTCATATTGCACCTGCGTTTGGTGCTGATGACTATGAAGTTTCAAAAAAATATAATCTTCCGTTTTTGCAACCGGTAACACGCGGTGGTCTTTTTACGGATGAAATTAGCGATTTCAAGGGTCAATTTGTCAAAGATGCCGATGCTGAAATAATTGTAAAGATTAAGGAAATGGGTAAGATGTATAAGAAAGAAACAATAGTACACTCATATCCATTCAGCTGGCGCTTCGACAATGTTCCGGTAATTTACTATGCACGTGAATCATGGTTTATCCGGACAACCTCCATTGCCGATAGGATGATTGAGTTGAATAAAAAAATAAATTGGTATCCACCTGAAGTTGGGAGCGGTAGGTTCGGTAATTGGCTTGAAGAGAATAAAGATTGGGCTCTATCTCGAGATAGATTTTGGGCTACTCCTTTGCCTATTTGGCTTAATGATGACGGAGAATTGTTTGCCGTTGGCAGTATTGAAGAATTGAAAAAAGGATTTATCGAAAAAGACGGTAAAAAAATTCCTGTAAGCGAAATTAAAGATATTGATCTGCATAAACCATTTGTTGATGAGATTAAATTCGAGAGAGATGGTAAAATTTATAGCCGGACTCCCGAGTTGATAGATGTATGGTTTGATTCCGGTGCAATGCCGTTTGCACAATACCATTATCCTTTTGAAAACAAGGAATATTTCGAAAAGAATTTTCCTTCCGACTTTATTTGCGAGGGTATTGAACAGACACGTGGTTGGTTTTACACCCTACATGCAATCGCCGCCATGCTGTTCGATAATGTTGCATATAAGAATATACTTGTTAATGAACTTATACTCGATAAGAACGGTATGAAGATGTCAAAATCCAAAGGTAATACCGTAGATCCGTTTGAAATTTTCGATAAATATGGCGCAGATGTTACGCGGTGGTATTTTGTTACAACTAGTCCTCCTTGGAAGCCTACTCTATTTGATGAAGACGGTGTTGTTGAAGTACAGAGAAAATTTTTCGGTACTTTGATTAATATATACTCATTTTTTTCATTATATGCTAATGTAGACAATTTTGATTTTAGTGATA
The DNA here is from genome assembly GCA_964554135.1 of uncultured Melioribacteraceae bacterium. Classification (GTDB taxonomy): domain Bacteria; phylum Bacteroidota; class Ignavibacteria; order Ignavibacteriales; family Melioribacteraceae; genus CAZKNM01. The sequence continues at coordinate 8,531 of CAZKNM010000077.1, read as the reverse complement.
AATTTATTCCATATGAAGAAAGACCGGAAATCGATAAATGGATTATTTCCAAGCTGAGTTCTCTTATTAAGGAATACGAAGCACTAATGGATATTTATGATGTAACGAAAGCAGCAAGAGCAGTTTCAAGTTTTACGATAGATCATCTTTCGAATTGGTACGTAAGAAGAAATAGACGTCGCTTCTGGAAATCTGAAGTCAATAAGAACAAACTTTCTGCATATCAAACGTTGTATGAATGTTTAGTGGCAGTTGCAAAGCTGACATCCCCGTTTTCTCCTTTTATCTCTGAGGAGCTGTATCAGAAATTAAATAGTGTAACCAAAAGGGAAAAGTATGAATCAATTCATTTAATTGATTTCCCGATGCCTATGTATATTGACAAAGTACTGGAAGAGAAAATGGATATTGCTCAGAAGGTTGTTTATTTGGTTCGTGCAATGCGTGCTAAGTCCAATTTGAAAGTCAGGCAGCCGCTTAAAAAGATGATTGTCGCTGTTGATAAGAATAAACGAGAAACTGTTAATAATATGAAGGATGTTATACTTGACGAAGTAAATATTAAAGGACTTGAAATTCTTGAAGATGATTCTTCCATTGTGAGTAAATCTGCTAAAGCAAATTTCAAATCCATAGGACCGAAGTATGGTAAGATTGTTAAGACCCTTGCCAACCGAATAAAAGAAATGAGTAAAGAAGAAATTGCTCTATTTGAAAAGGATAATCAGATTAGACTACTTATTGAAGAGAATGAAATTACTTTAAGTAGTGAAGATATTGAAATAATAAGTCATGAAATTGAGGGATGGATGGTGGGATCTGAAGAAGGTATCACCGTAGCAATTGATACTGAAGTTACTGATGAACTTTTGGCTGAGGGATATGCAAGGGAATTTGTCAATAGAGTTCAAAATATGAGAAAAGATGCCGGTTACGATGTTATTGATCGTATTAAGGTATTTTTTAAAGGGGATAAAAAGATTGTTGATTACATCAATAAATTTTCCGATTATATTTCGAAGGAAATTTTAGCAGAAAGTATTAGCTCTGTTGAAAAACCCAAAGGATATGTTCAGGAATGGGAAATCGGTAATTTTGATTGTACTATTGCAATTGAGAAAGCGGCAGCTTCAAAGTCCTAATCGGAGGTTACAATGGCAAAAAAAGCAAATAAAAAAATAGCAAAGAAAAAAGTTACTGTGAGGAAATCTGCTTCTAAAAGTGTGAAAAAGAAAACAAGCAAGTCGAAAGCAATTTCTCGCCGAGGGAAAACTACGCGTAAAAAATCTGCTCCGTTGAAGAAACGATCAAGAAGGAGAGTATCTAAGATAGCGGAAGTGGAAGTAATTTCTCCAACTAAAAAAATCAAAAAGATCAAAGGATACAATAAAAAGGAACTCGAGGATTTCAAAAAAATAATTCTTGATAAGCGAGATGAAATAATCGAGCAGCTCCAAACACTTAAAGATCAGATGATGGATCCGACAACAGGGCAGTACGTCAATGAAAACTCTCCATATTCTTTGCATATGGCTGAACAGGGTACAGATGCAATGGAACGAGAAAAATTGTATTTATGGGCACAGAGAGAAAATAAATTCCTCGGTTATTTGGATGATGCACTTCAAAGAATTGAAAATGGGACATATGGAATATGCATTGATTGTATTGATGAACCGCAGTATTTATGCCCGACATGTCCGTTGATACCCAGAGAAAGATTATGTGCAGTACCACATACCCAGCATTGTTTACAGATTAAGCAGAAAATGCAAAATAAGGTTATCTAAATAGTCAAAGAGAGAATTTTGAGAATAATATATATTTCCGTGTTTGTTGTTATAATCGATCAGATTACAAAGCTGCTTGTCAAAGGTATATCTATTCCGTTTCTTAATGTCAATATTGAAGGTATGAAATATGGTCAGAGCACAGATGTTTTTGGTTCTTTCTTTTGTCTGACATATGTTGAAAATCCGGGGATGGCATTTGGAATTGATCTCGGGGAATCTTCAAAATTATTTCTTTCACTTTTTTCTATCATAGCAAGCATTGCCATAATTTATTATTTATTCAAGATGAAAAATGAAAGATTTATTCTAAGAGCTTCTTTGGCATTAATTCTCGGTGGAGCAATAGGCAATTTAATCGATAGAGTATTTTACGGTGTGATATATGGTTATTCTAAGTTATTTTATGGTAGTGTAGTTGATTTCTTCAATGTTGATTTTTTTGATTTCACAATATTCAGTAGAACATATGAGAGATGGCCAATTTTTAATGTTGCGGATGCTGCAGTTACAATGGGTGTAGTTTTATTGTTAATATTTCATAGAAGCATTGAGGGGAGAAAGGATATTGAAACTGTAAATGGAACCGGGGCTGATACTGTTGCAGTTGTGAATGGGGAAAATTGCGATTACTCCGGTAATAATACAATTGATCAAATCGATTTGGAATTAAATGAAAAGAATGAATACATAACAGCCGAAAATGGCAAAGATAATAAACGAAAAGAAACTGAAGTTTGAGATTCCGGAGGGAAAGAAAAAAGAAAGAATCGATACTTTCCTAACAAATTCCATCGAGCATTCCACACGTTCAAAAGTTCAAAAACTTATCAAAGCGGGTCTTGTTCTCGTTAACGACAATCCTATTAAAGCTAATTATCAAGTTACACCAGGTGATTTAATAGTAGTCTGCATTCCTGTTTTCCCTCGACCGGAAGAAACTGAGCCCGAAGATATTCCATTGAATATTATTTATGAAGATGATTATTTAATCATAATAAACAAGCCTCCAGGCATGGTGGTACATCCCGCCCTAGGAAATTATCAAGGTACTCTAGTAAATGCACTACTTCACTATACCGGTAATTTGAGCAAACTAAACGAAGGCTTGAGACCCGGCATTGTTCATAGGCTCGATAAAAACACCAGTGGTTTGTTAGCAGTTGCAAAAGATGAATGGACACATGCTCAGCTTGCAAAACAATTTGCAGATAGAACGATTACCAGAGAGTATTGGGCTGTATGCTGGGGATTATTCGATAAACCGGAAGGGGAGGTGATTGGAAATATTACAAGAAGTAATAAAGATCGCAAAATTTTTTCCGTGAGCAATACTGAAGGAAAGCATGCACAAACATTATATAAAGTAATTGAGGAATATGAATTTACTTCTTTGGTCAAACTTCATCTTAAGACCGGGAGAACACATCAGATACGTGTGCATATGTCATATATCAACCATCCGGTATTTGGAGATCCGACATATGGTGGCAGAAAAATAATATCGGGTTCGAGTATTCCCAAAATAAAAAGTAAAGTTAATAATTTATTAGAAATAATGCCGAGACAGGCTCTTCATGCAAAAACACTCGAGTTCATTCATCCTCATTCAAAAAAGAAGATATTCTTAGATTCTCCACTTCCAGCGGATTTTTTAAATTTATTGGATAAACTTAAAAATAATTGAAGCCGTCTTGTAATTTAATGCCAACCATACTTTTTTAAATGTATAACTAATAAGGTGGCTGTGGTAGCAGCTGTGGTATAACCCAGTATTTGACCGAACAAACCAAGATCTCTTCTAGAATCAAAAATAAGTTTTAGTCTTAAAGCCTCAAGAAGATTTTTTTTGTACAATGAAAAATTTAATGTGTCGACTTCAATTGGATTGTTAAATGATTCTTGGAGATAGTCAAAATTCCAGTTAAGATAAATAATAATCGGGAGTTTAAATTTTGATTCTTCAATTCTGAAAATGTATGATTTCTCAAAAGAGTTATATGAAGATTTTAATGCGGAAGATTCTGAGGTATTTAATGAATCTTTAGCTCCAATCCCAGTAGATAATTGATCTTGGCCTCTTATTATATTCATTAAGAAAATGTAAAATATAAGGAATCGGAGCATGCACATCATTGGTTGAGGTAAAATTTGCATATAACATAACAATGAATTACTTATTAAGCCAATAGGTAATTAAGCGGTCAACAAAAATCTAATTATGTAGAATAAATTTCAGGTTTTTATAGGTCTATTAGGATTTCTCATGAAGGGAATAGATGAATAAAAAAACCCGATCATAAAAAATCGGGTTTTTGTGTTGTGGTCTATTTTAAGAGTAGCATCTTCTTAACATCGAAAAAGTTTTGGGTCTCCATTTTGTAAATATAAATTCCGGAAGATAAATTAGTTGCATTCCATTCGAGAGTATAACTTCCACGTTCTTTAAACTCATCCATTAACGTTTTGACCTCTTTACCAAGAGCATTATATATTATTATTTTTATATTGCTAGCTTCTGGGATAGTGAATTTAATTGTCGTTGTTGGGTTGAAAGGATTTGGATAATTTTGCGATAAATTATGTACAACAGGGATTTCATCATTGTTTTCTACACTAGCTACTGTCATTTTCGCAATAGAATCTTCCAATAATTTTTGGACAAGTTTTGTGTTATGAATACCGAAACTTCCTTCTGCTTTTGCAGCTATCAGATTATAATTTGCTTTTAAAAACCTATCGGAATTTGAATCCGCGGATGAAGCGTTACTCAGCAGAGTTTCTAAGTTTTGGATTAGACCTTTAATCAATGTTTGAGCGCCGCGATAATCGAAGCGCTTTTCAGGATCGGAAATATTAAGAACGTCATAATAGTCGGGATGACACTCGACACAGGCTTCAACTCTCGGTTCAAATTTATGACCTGTAACCGCCGTTTCTCCTGTAGCCGCATTATAAGGTGTAGAATGAACATGACAAGCTACACATCTTTCTCTTATTAGTACGTGGAAAGATTTAGCTTGACCGTAATCTTCCTCCGGATACTGCCAGCCGAATAATTTTGAACCACTTAAAAGCTCGGATGTAGTATGATGGGGTGTATCATGAAAATCAATTTCTGTTTCTTGAACAGTATGACAAACGTCGCAAATTATTTTTCCTTCGAAACCTTGAGGAAGATTTTTCAAATTTGCGGTGTTATTATTTCCATGGGGATTATGACAGGCAACGCAGGTAATATCCTGTAAATTTTCATCTCCGCCTTCTATTTGGAAATTGCCTGCATCATAGCTGGGATTATTTAAAAACGCAACAAAATCTTGTGCGAAGTGACAATAAAAGCAGTCCGAGTTTGCTTCACGATTTTTAAACCATGCAGGAGCTCCGCTCGCATGTCCCGATTCTTCCCATTCGGAAAGGTATGGATGATGTTCACTCTGGTGACAAACACCGCAATTTTGTGAGGAGTAATTGGTTATTCTAGTTGTATGATTCCAATCTAGGATACCTTCCTGATCACCGACAGGACCATGACATGCTTCACACTGAACATTAGTTAATAGATTCCATCTCGCAGAATTTTCCGGTGAGATATAGTAATCTGGAGTTTCTCCCAAAGCTTGAGAGACAAATTCATCTGCACCACCGTTATTCACATTGGAATCCCAACCTGTAGTATGGCAGCTTAAGCAATTATATCCATAAAAATTAGAATTAGCAGGATGTGCTCTAGCATGAGCCGTACCTTCCCAAGAAAGTACAATGGATTGATGGCAGAATGAACTTCCACAATTGGGATTTACAGTTGGATTATAAACTCCTAGATAATAATTCTGTGCTTTAATTGTTGAAAAAATTAGAAAGAGTGTGCCGAAGGTAATTAGAATTTTTCTGAAGTTAGACATTTTATTTCCTAATGAAATTATTTTGATTTTTATCAATGATGAGAAAGAAATCAAAAAGGATAAAAATATAATTCAACTTTATTATCTCTTTCAATAAATATAATAATTTTTCATTTTAAAATCTCTGCCGCATATACGTAATGATAATTCAGTTGCAAAATAAAAGACCCGACGAGTGCCGGGTCTTATGTGAGGCATATGCGAATATGTTACTTCATCAGTAACATCTTCTTAACGTTTACGAAATTATCTACTTGTATCTTATAGAAATAAACGCCTGAGGACATATTCTGAGCATTCCAGGTTGCTTCATGAGTTCCAGCGCTCATATTCTGATCAACTAACAATGCAACTTCTCTGCCGAGAGCATCATAAACTGCTAATCTTACATTTCCGCTTTGAGGTATTGAAAAACGTATATTAGTTGTAGGATTAAACGGATTTGGATAGTTTTGAGCCAAATCAAATTTAACTGGAACTGATTGATCTTCCGGATAATCTACTGAAGTTACTCCACCCTTAATTTCGATAGCAGCTTTAAGCAGAGAATAGGTGAATGCAGGATTGTGGATACCGAAACTTCTATCTTCTTCAATCCAGAAATAAACATAACCGGCCATCATATCAGCAACAGTAAGTGCATCACCGGTTATTGAAACATTGCCATTGTCATCATGTGGTAAAAGTGCTCCAAGTTGTTCCATTAATCCATGCACTTCCTCTTGTAATCCTTCTGCAGTACCATCTCCATCGAGATCGGCAATGCCATTAACATAATATTTTTTCTCAGCAAAATGTTCACCGAATTCGCCATGGCAATCGGCACAGGCTTCAACATTATCGTTACCGTCAGCATCATTCATATTGAATGAGTGACCGCCAACTACAAGAATATTTCCATTAGCGTCGGCTTTTTCGCTATCTTTCATATACATATGGCAGCCAACGCAAGAGTTTTCAACTGCCCATGCATGAGGTGATGTAGGTAAATTAAAACCGAAATCAGGTGCATTTGCACCTAGTAGCATGTCAGCCTGTGGACCGTGGTGAGCTCCGTAGTGAGAACTAGCGTTGGCTATATCTGCTGAATATGTAGCTGCTTCGCGGCGGCTCTTATGGCAACCCATACATAAAGCTCCTGTTCCATATTCGGCTTCTGTAATTACAGTACCGTCACCAAGTACACCTTCCAGATTTCTTAATTGATGTGTATTAGCATCGGAGTGAGGATCGTGACAAGTAGCGCAGCTTATATTAGTAGGAGTGTCAGGTAATGTGGCTACTGATCCGGGTAATCCTAAAGCATCAGTCGGTCTTCCTTCTTTAATCCATTCTACATATCCTGTACCGCTGTGGCAAGGTACACAACCAGCTCTATTTGTGGAAGATACAAATGCACCAAGAGCATGTCCTCCGTGGAAACCTTCACCATCAAATTCAGTTGCGTCATGTCCTGAATGGTCCCACTGCTCTGGATAAGCATGATGTGTACCGGAATCGTGGCACCATGCACAGTTTTCAGTTGATAGGGAAGTAGACATACTTGTAGCACCACCATGAGCATAACCTGGACCATGACAACTTTCACATTGGATTCTTGCAAGCTTCATTGCATCAGGGAAATCTTGTAATAATTGATCCCAGGTACCAGCTCCCAGTACTGCTGGGAATACCCAATTTCTGTCATCAAAACCGTTATTAGCAGCATTGAGATCATAACCGGTCGTATGGCAGCCAATACAGTTAACAGTATAGTGACTGCTTGCTGTTCCAGCCATTGCTTCTTCAAAAAGTAAATAGTGACCTGTTTCTTCCCATTCAGCGACTTTATCGCTATGGCATAGTGTACAATTACCGCCTTCTAAACCAACGTAAGTACCTGCATTTATTGTGAACTCAAGAGTATTGGTCCCATCGGTAACTTCAATTACATATGTTCCTGCAATATCGGGAATGAAACTTATTACCTGGTTTTGTGCGTCAATGTCAGCAGCGGCGCCAATAGCAGCAATAGAACCAGTCGGTCGACTTTTTAAATCCCAGACAAGATTAGCAAGATTATTTAAAGCCGGATCTTCACCTATGGTTGCTACAAAATACGTTTTTGTTCCAACACCAACGTTTTCAAGACTATTGTAGGCGACGTCGAATATATCTGCTGCGTCTACTGCGACATCCCGAGGGGAAACCCCATAAGTATTTAACGAAAGTGTTTGTGAGAAATTGAGTGCTGAACAAAATAGAATTACACTCAGTACTGCCAGTAGTTTTTTAATCATTATCAAGCCTCCGTTTATTGTGTTTGACCTAAATGTTTATTAACTAATTTTGGGATACTTTCAAAAAGATCTTTCAATTCATTTTCAGCGATAGGCTTTAAAGTATAGAATTGAATCCCAAGATTACTAATTTCTCTGCCAAGCTCGATGCTATCATTTGATGTTACAAAAATTATAGCAACTTTCTGATTAACTTTTTTTATGGATTTCAATATAGCCGAAGTATTTGGATTTAAATAATCATCATCAATGATTAGAGCTGCCGGATGCATTGAATATACTCCGGATAATATGTCCAGCGGATCAGTGCTATCATTGAAAAATAATAATTCCATCTTTGTATTTTCTGCGCACGTCTTTACTATATCTATTAAAATGGGATCTATGGATATTAATAGTATCTTCATTACTTTTAATATCACCAATTGATGTGCCATACTGATTTCACATAAAAGATAAAATCATAAGAAAAAAAGTAATATAAATAGGTTAAAATCTCATTTTTAAAAATTTTTTTTGTGCCTTATTTCACAAAAAGTACAATTGAGACATTCTCT
>CAZKNM010000076.1:0-15037 GCA_964554135.1 uncultured Melioribacteraceae bacterium | reverse complement strand
GCTTGGCGAAGGATTCAATATCTCCATGCGCGATTTGGAAATCCGCGGTGCAGGGAATTTGTTAGGCACCGAACAAAGCGGTTTTATTGATTCGATCGGGTTCGAGATGTACATGAAACTTTTGGACGAAGCTGTTGAAGAATTGAAGATAGATGAGTTCAAAGACGTATTCAAAGATTTGCCCGCTCATCTCGATAGATCGGGGCCGACGATCGATGCATATTATAAGATAGGAATTCCCGAATCTTACATGCCCGAACAGGCAGACAGACTTGGATTTTATACAGCGCTTTTCTCTATGGTCAAGATTGAAGAGGTAGATGAAATAAAAGAAGAGATGGAAGACAGGTTCGGTAAGATTCCCGAAATTGTCGAGCAGTTGATACTTACAGCGGTTTTAAGATTCCACGCTTCATTTGCTCTCTTTGAGAGAATAGTAATTCAGAAGGATAAAATTTCACTGATATTGCCGAAAGGTGAAAACGAAGATTTCTATAAAAATAAATTCATCAACGTGATGAAATTTATTGTTGAGAAATATCCTAAAGAAATTCAGTTCAAACAGACAAACGAAACGATGAAACTGGAGATGAAGAATAAATTTGATTCCGTTGAAGCAGCACTACAGTTCCTCATTGGGTTTTGTAAAGAGGTGATGGAAGTATTAGCTTAGACCACAAATAGCAACGATTACACCTGACAGAATAAGCCACACACATTTTTAAATGGAAAAATCAATCGAAGAGCTTCATACGCTATGCACAAATTGTAGAAACCCGGAAGTATGTAAAGAGTGGGATAAAGTTAGTGAACTGACATGTTTCTTTTTAGAAAGTGTTTTTTAATTATTCCAAGAAATGTAAGACCATCAAAACGTTTATGCAATTCTAAGAGGTGTTAGGAAAACGGGCAATCCTGTGTGCTAATTTCGAATTGCCCGATGCAAATTATATTATCCTTCTAAGTTTTAGTGAAACGGTGTGTTCGGTATTTCCCCGTCTAATTTTCAATGTCACAGTTTCGCCTTCTTTCGTACAGAGTTTATTGAAAATTTCCGCATCTATCCCCGACGCCGGTTTTCCGTTGGCTTCGATTATTCTATCATCCTGCAAAATTCCAGCTTCACTTGCCGGACTATTGGGGATAATCCTGTCAACCACGAAAAATCCTTCGGTATTTTTTGAAACTTGCAATCCACTCATCATAAATTCAAAAGGATCATTAAAAGATTTATTCGGCTTAATAAATATTCGCTTACTGTTATAGTCAATTATTGTGTTGAAACGACGGAAAATACCACTGCCCAAATTTCCTTCCTTTGCCGCGGGATGGAGAGGTTTTTCGTAAAACGCAACCAAAGCGTCGTCAATCGTATAGGAACCCACTTTTATGTTTTTTATTCTTCCAATTTTACCAAATACTTTCGCCGATACGCTTCGCCCTGTTTGTACGTCGATAGATTTTTCTGGGAGAACGATTTCTTCCTGGCTGCCAAGGTTGAGCGATAATGCATGTGAAGCGCCGATATCCATTACAAGTTTTGCCTCGACAGTCTTACCACTCTCCATAGTAATTGTGCAGTTAATGTATGGGAAGTTGCGTACTATTTCTATCGGGAGTTCTTCGCCGGCATCTGTATATTTGAAGTATTCCGGTTCGGTCAGAGTAATAAGATTCCTGTCATAATCTATATCGACAACAAATCGGCTGAAAATTTCCAATCCGATTACACCGTTTTCTCTCGCAAAGAATGAGAGGACAGAGTCATAAGGCATAACAATCATTGTTTGATTAGTAAATTCGATATCACCTATTCTTAATGAAACTCCACCTGCAAGCTTAGCAGGAACAGGCGCACTGCCGGGACCACCGACTAGGACTTCACCTGCTGTTTGAAATTCGACAGCGTCGATTTCCGGTCCACCATAAAGTAGAGCGCCATTCGCCGGCATTCCTGTATCAAGAACAAGTTCAATATCAGTCTGATTATTCAATTTGGCAGAAATTATAATATGATTGTAACTAATCTTAAAAGGGATTGTGGTTGAATGTTTGTCCGATGTAAATGAGTAATCTCCCGCAGGCTGTGCAGTAATATAATTACTGTTGATAATAATGGATGAAAAGAAAATAAGGCAAAGTAAAATTTTTTGCATTTTAAATTCTCCAAATAATTATGGTTGTATTTACTTAAGTAACTTTGAAACGATTTAGTAAAAGGTCGTAGCCTGGAGCATATTGTCCTTTAAGTGCAAGAATTTTTGAGTAAATTTCCGGCAGATCAGTATCGAGACTTTTTACTTCGGAAGAAATAGATGTATGCAGTAATTCGAACATTAACGCACTGTGATAAATCCATGATATGTAGGTATTACTGCTCCATACTGCCTGGTGAACTCTTTTTTTATCACTTGACATAAATGTAAGAAGATGTTCTTTACCGTCAATTACTCCGTTAGCCCATAAACCTGGCCATCTTTCAATTATATCGGGTCCTTGAGGATCGACAATAACAAAGGCACCATCAATGTTATCGGATTCATAAAGTTTTATTGCTACTTTTACCTTTCGTGCTATTGCCAATTTTAGATCTTCTCTAATTTCGTCAACAACAGCCGGAAATAAATCTAAAAGAACAATTGTTGTGCTCTTGGCGAGCATTTCCTTAAATCTTTCAAAAACTTGCTGTGGAGATGTTAAATGATACACTCTCTCGTCAAACTCTATAGGCTTCAATTTGGATAATTCTTCCTCTGCTTCCTCTTTTAATTTTCTGAAGCGGATTTCCAGTCCATTCAATAATTCTTTAGAAGGAATAGCGCGGAACAATCTGGATGCACCCCCTTCAACTACAATTGCTCCTTTGGCTAGTAAAGATTCCAAACCTTTATAGGCATTTGCTGTTGGTTTGCCTATTCCCTTTGCTACTCCATAACCTGTAGCAGGGGAATTCTCCAATAAATACGCGTAGATTTGAGATTCAAGTTCCGTAAGTCCTAATTCCACTAAGGATTTGATGGATGATTGTGTTTTCATTTCTATCACCAATTAGTAGTAGTATATGCTGCTATTAGACAATTATCGGAGATAATTGTTCCAGAATGGATAAATTTTTCTTCACTATAAATAGTAAAGTATTCGGAAATGAAGGGAATTTCAACAATCAATGTTGATTTCATGACTAATTTTATTGATATTTTTTTAATGAGAGTGGTGCCAGTTATAAAAAAATTTCCTTTTAACGGATGGATTGGATTATTATTAGTAATCCTTTTCTGGAGTCTTAACTGGCTTCTCGGAGGATTGCGCACACATCTATTATTCTTCCCGTTGTGGCTCGGCTATTGTTTAACTATTGATGCGTTGGTTTTTTTGAGGAAGGGAAATTCATTGCTAACCCGGAATTGGAAAGCTTACGCCTCATTGTTTATTATCTCTGCACCGTCTTGGTGGTTGTTTGAAATGCTCAATTCATTTACACAAAATTGGCAGTACTTGGGAAGGGAACATTTTACGCAATTGGAATATAGTTTACTTGAGACTCTCAGCTTCACAACTGTAGTTCCCGCAGTGTTTGGGACAGCAGAGTTTGCCAGTACTTTCAAGTGGATAAAGAATTTAAAACGTGGAATTAAAATTGAACCTTCATCAAAAACATTATTGATCTTTTTAGTCTTAGGTTGGGGAATGCTGGCATTACTGATTATACTCCCAGAATATTTTTTTCCGTTCATGTGGCTTTCTGTTTATTTCATATTAGAACCGGTTAATGTATGGTTAAAAAATAAATCGCTGCTGGAATACACGGCTAAAGGTGATTGGCACCCAATTATTTCTCTTTGGATTGGTTGCTTAATCTGCGGTTTCTTCTGGGAGATGTGGAATTATTTTTCTTATCCCAAATGGATTTACGAAGTCCCATTTGTAAATTTCATGCATATATTTGAGATGCCTCTCCTTGGCTATTTAGGTTATCTTCCTTTCTCGTTGGAATTATTTGCGATGTATCAACTTGTAATAAAATTGTTCCCCGAGAGATTTAAATGTGAACTGGGTATTTTTAATCAATGAGATTTAATTGTTTTTCCTATAAATGTAAGTTACAATCATTAATATACCGGTTGAAAGAACCAACGTAGTAAATATACTTCCCTCTGGACCAAAGCCACCCCCGGTAATAATATCATGTCCGGTTATTTTAAAATTGAAAATAGATGCATTTACGTTTGTCCCGCTTACTTCCAGTCCATATAAATTCCCCATTGCCCAGTTCCATGCAGAATGCCAGCCGCAAGCGCTCCAAATGCTGCCGTCGTTTATAACATAAAAGACTAAAAGAAGTGCAAATAAAAAAAGATTGAATATTGCCAGAACCGTGACCGAATTATTAAAACCGTGCAGTACTGCAAAAAATACCGATGAGATGAGAGCGCCTATCCAAGGTTTATACTTTACACCTATTACCTGGAACTGCCAGCCGCGTGTCGTAATTTCTTCTGCCCCGCCTTGTATAATAAAACCGAATAGAATTAGTAAAACCCAGCCGATTGCAGGAATGCCGGTAATAGTATTTTTTGATTGTTCAATTTGAGCATTACCGAAAACCGCCATTAGTCCAACGACTGCGGAAATCATAAGGATGCCGGTACCAAATCCAAATAAGTATCTTTTTAACGCTTTCTCCTTTGTTAGACCAATTGTATAAAACGGCCTTCTTTCAACAAGTTTTACCCACAGATAGACTGCAAGAATGATAAAAGCGAATAAAAATGTTAATTCCACTAGATCTTTAATTAGGGGAGAAAAGACCACCTCGCCTGAGGCTTTAGCCAAGATAATCAGTAGATAATAAACCAACGACCCTATGAAAATAAAAAATATTGGAAATATTGATGAGATTAAAATGTGGGGTAATCGCTTTGCATTTTGTGCTAATTTGAAAAATTTGTTTTCAGAACTAAAAAGATCAGAAAAGAAGGAGTTTTTCATATAATCCCCCATGGTTTTAGAAATTCAATTTTCACTTTAGACGATTTTATTTATTGAAAGTTATAAATTTTTATAAAGTGTTCGTCTATTTTCCAAGGAAAGTATTATATGGCGGATGTGTTATTAGAACATTCGCACAAAACAATTTCAGAAATCATTCCGATGACTTAAGTAGAAAAATGGTTCATATCCGTACTGAAATTTTTAGAAAGATATCTGAATGCAATAATTTTCGTACCAGGACACGTAGGCGAAAGGACTTGATCATGCGATTGTTCGGAGGTTGAAAAAAATATGACGTGATAATCTTTGATTAATCATTTCTCCTTCATAAGTTTTGATGGTTGTATTCTGGTGGAATATAATTTTTGTATGATATTATCAACTTGAGGTATTTAAAATGGAACGAGGGATTAAGTTTTTCACATCGGCAGTAATGATTTTTTTACTTGTGAATGTTCATCATGCCCAAAACAATAATTTCAAAACGGTAAAAGTAAACGACTATTTGACGATAAATGAGATCGAAAAAGATGTTTACAGAGTCAGTCACCGTTTCCCCTGGCAGGCAAACTCACTATTGGTCCGTGTAGGTGATAAAGATTTTGTTTTAGCGGATACTCCCATCGAGAACACCGGCTCTGAAGCATTGGTTGAATGGATGCGAAAAGAATTCGGTGATATAAAACTAACGGTCATCAACTGCCACTTTCACATCGATTGTCTCGGTGGAAATCATTATATGATCAATCAAGGCTTTCCTGTCTACGCATCGGATATGACTTTAAAACTTTTTGAAGAAAATAAGGGAAATATGATCGACAGGATGTTGCAGGGTATAAGAGATTCGATGATAATTAATTCCATTAAAAACTTACAACCAACTGCACCGGATCATATTTTCAAAGCCGAAGAAGGATTGACATTACATATAGGCAAAGAAGATATTGATATTTATTATCCGGGTCCTGCACACACCAAAGATAACATAGTGGTTTTCTTTCCCGAGAAAGGAATATTATACGGCGGGTGTATGGTAAAAGCGCTTGAACAGTCAAATCTTGGGAATCAGTCAGACGCTGACTTTGAAGCCTGGCCTGCTTCCGCACAGGAACTTCTGGATAAATATCCGGATGCAAAAATTGTTGTGCCTGGTCATGGTATGTGGGGAGACTTGATAATTGTTCGCCATACACTTGAATTGTTGAAAAAGCGATGATCTGCTTTCAATAGAGATTATTTATTTCTTCTCTCCGGAATCATTTTATTTCTCCTTATTTTTACTCTCAAAATTCTACCGAAATTTTATAATGTCTGAGAAAAAGAGTTGGCGTAAAAGGTTAGTTGTGATTATCGTAAAAGGAATTGCATACCTTTTTGCATTCACTCTATTAATTGTTCTACCATGGCGCTGGATAAATCCTCCTACAACGTCTTTTATTCTTCAGGTAAAATTTTCGTCTGCGAAGGATGCACCGAAGGAAATTAAACAAGAGTGGGTCTCGTGGGTTGAAATATCACCCAACATGCCTATTGCCGTAGTTGCTGCTGAGGATCAAAACTTTCCGACTCATTTTGGATTCGATCTTGAATCAATTTCTAAAGCATTGAATAGAAAAAGCAGACGTGTGCGCGGTGCCAGTACAATCACTCAGCAGGTTGTGAAGAATTTATATTTGTGGCCGAGTAAAAGTTTTATTCGTAAAGGTATTGAAGCTTATCTTACATTTTTCATTGAAGCATTCTGGCCGAAGCAGAGAATATTGGAAGTATACCTAAATGTTGCCGAGTTTGGCCGTGGAGTTTACGGTGTTGAAGCTGCGAGCAAAACATATTTTCGCAGATCGGCGAGTAATCTAACATTATATCAAGCTTCACTTCTCGCGGCAGTGCTTCCGAGCCCAAGAAGAAGATCGCCGTCGAGTCCATCTGCTTATGTTCAAAATCGCGCAGAATGGATTATTCAGCAAGTTAATCAACTTGGCGGTGCGGAGTATTTAAAAGATTTGTAAAATTTTGTGGTTATACAGTTAATCTGTCCTAACATAAATAGAGGTACTCTTATGAGAGGAATGAAACGCAGAGATTTTATTAGAATGGGGAGTATGTTGGCGGTTTCTGCAACAGCAGTACATGCATTGCCGTACAACGGAAACATCCGTAAGAGTGTTAGCGCTTCGAATAAATCCATCGATTTTGTTTATGATGGTTTGCACATTGATCCTCAAGAGTATACGAAGATATTAATGAAACTTGCCGACGAAGGAAAAATTAAACCTGATTATTATTCAAACGGCGGTATTGTGGAAGAACTCGAAGAAAAATTGGCGAATTGGCTTGGTAAAGAAAGTGCCGTTTTCTTTCCAACCGGGACATTAGCTAACCATGTAGCTTTAAGACAGCTTGCCGGTGAAAACAAACGGGTCATTGTTCAAGCCGAAAGTCATATTTATAACGATTCCGGTGATTGTGCACAAACACTCAGCGGATTGAATTTAATTCCTCTCGGGAAAAGTAGAGCTGGTTTTACATTAAATGATGTAAAAGAAATTGTTGAGTTTACAGAATCCGGTAGGGTTAAGACAAAAGTGGGTGTAATTGCAATCGAGTCTCCCGTGAGGCGCCAAAATGATTGTTCGTTCGGGTTTGATGAAATGCGGAGAATATATGAGTATGCCCGAGCGCAAGAAATAAAACTTCATTTGGATGGTGCCAGGTTATTCGCTGAAGCAGCTCACCTAGGGAAACAGCCTGCTGAATATGGAAAACTTTTCGACACGGTTTATACTTCATTTTATAAATGTTTCAATGCTGCATCCGGAGCTGTACTTGCCGGGACAAAAGAATTTACTGAAAATCTTTTCCATGTTCGCAGAATGTTCGGCGGCGGACTGCCGAATGTTTGGCCCTTTGCCGCTGTAGCACTTCAATACGTTGATAGTTATATTGATGAATATAAGTCGGCTCTCCAAGTTGCCGAGAAATTTTTCAGCTTAATCGAAAAACATCCTTCCTTCAAAGTAGAAAAATTTGAAAACGGAACTCATATTGTAAAATTAATTGTGAATGTTTCGGATCTGAATAAGTATAGGGAGAAGCTTCTGGCTAGAAACATAAATATCATGCGGCCTCAAGAGGGATTATTATTGAAGATAAATCCTTCATTGAACAAAGTGACTGGAGAAGAGTTAACTGGTATTTTTATTGACTCTTTATAATTCAAGATCAATACTGATCGTTGCTTGTATTGTATTCGTCTGAAATTTGCTGGAAATATCTGTTAACAAACTAAAATATTTTTCTTAACTTTCCGCCAAGTTAAACTCTGAGTCCTTGTGCCAAGTAAAAAAAGGAAATCCAATATGTTAATTCCTACAATAATAATGGCAGTCCTTGCCATAGGTCTGGTTGTGTACGGGTATTACAAAGGAGAAGGACAACATACAATCGGATTGAAATCTGCAATGGATATGACAATACAGGTTTTACCATTACTGATTTTCGCTTTCATTGTTGCGGGTATGGTGCAGGTATTGGTCCCTCAGGAAGTTTTGTCGAAATGGGTAGGAGAAGAATCGGGTCTTCGTGGAATATTAATCGGTACGGTAGCCGGAGGTCTTTCACCTGGTGGACCGTATGTAAGTTTACCTCTTGCGGCAGCATTGTTCAAATCCGGTGCAAGTATGGGAACAATGGTGGCTTATTTGACCGGTTGGTCGTTATGGGCAATTGCCCGCCTTCCGATGGAGGTTGGAATTCTAGGCTGGAGATTTACTCTTATTCGTTTTGTAAGTACATTTATTTTTCCACCCATAGCGGGATTAATTGCACAGACTTTTTTTTCACATCTTAAGTAAACTAAATATTGAATCTTATGATTCATAAAATCCGGGGGGATATATGAAAAACGTTTTTCTCTTATTGGTATTTTCTTTTGCTTTGTCTCACAATTTCTTTTGCCAATCCAACACTAATCTTGAAGTCACCTATGTTGCCAACGAAGGTTTTTTAATTTCATCGGGTGAACAAAAAATAATGTTCGATGCATTATTCAAGGTTGAAGCTGACTGGTGTATTTCTCCCTCCGATTCTATTCTGGAAAATATGACGAAAGCGCAGGAACCTTTTAATGATGTAGATTTAATTTTATTCTCTCATCATCATGTGGATCATTTTTCCGCACCGATAACAATAGAATATCTGAAATCCAACAAAACTGTGAAAGCAGTTGTGACCCAGCAGGCGGTTGACTTACTAAAGAAAGAAAGTGAATTCAACTCGGTTATAAACCGGGTAGAAGAAATAACGCCGGAACAAGGTACTTCAACGGGATATACCTGTAACGGTATTGAAATAAAAGTTCTTGGTACCAGACACTCGCCTTATTTTGAAGAGAATGGGACTAACCGTCACGAAAAAGTACAGCAGAATGGATATCTACTTAAAATCGGCGGGAAGACGATTCTTCACCTTGGGGATGCAAGCATTGGTTTTATGCGGGATATAGTTGATAATTTTAATCTAGGTAAAGAAAAAATCGATATCATGTTTTATCAGTGCGATGCACGACGTGAATCGATTGATTATATCCAAAATGTTATAAAACCTAATGTAATTGTAGCCATGCACTTAATTCCATCAAGATTTGAAAAAATTAAGAAACCATTGGAGATTGATTACCCCAATGCATTCTTTTTCAGAGAACCGATGGAGAAACGAATTTTCGAATAAATCCTTATTAAGTTTGATAATGTTTTGTAGGTTAATGATAATAGTTTGACTTGTTTTTATATTATTTCATATGAAAAATAATGTGAGGAAAAAGTTTTATGAATAATATTAGTTTGAATGCAACCGATAGGAAAAACACCAAATCGGTTCCTATTTGGGTGTCAGCAATTGCAACTAGTATAATTGCTCTGACTTCAATTGTTGGAGTATGTTTTATTGTAAAAGAATTGAATGATTCGCAAATTCAAACTGAACTGTTAAGTCGTACATTAATGCAATCCTATCGACCTCTGGGTATAATTCAAAGCTCATTTAAGCCAAATGAGCAGGGTCTTGTAATTCTACAGTATTTGTTTAATAAGGAAAAAAAAGATTGTTTTGCAATTGGCTATGAGCCAATGATTAAAAATGAAGGGAAAGGGATTTTATCATT
The DNA here is from genome assembly GCA_964554135.1 of uncultured Melioribacteraceae bacterium. Classification (GTDB taxonomy): domain Bacteria; phylum Bacteroidota; class Ignavibacteria; order Ignavibacteriales; family Melioribacteraceae; genus CAZKNM01. Next base: position 4,884 of record CAZKNM010000076.1, on the reverse strand, counting down.
GTTAGGATACATAGCATTATTAAGTAAGGATGTAATTGATTTTAGACATTCTTTTCTTGATGGAGAAGTAAAAGAAGTTACTTTTGATAGATTTGGAGAAACAGATAGAAGAGTTACAATCCCCCCAGGAGGTACCTTTGGTATATCTGTTTTATTTGAGGATGTTTTTTACGAAACAAAATACGTCATGTATATATTAGCATTGTATGAGGATCAAGATGGCAATTTATATGATACCGAAAGTATGAACATATTGTGGTTGGAGAAAGCTACAGTAACAGTGGATGGTTTACGAACTAAATCGGATAAAACAAAAACAGGTGTTCATCAAGAAAAATATCATTGTTTTTCATCAATCGAAAAGGAGAAATTATTAACACAATTGAGAAAACTTAAAAACCCAATTGCTGATGTTATTTTGAGCAATTTATAACTGATGGAAAATCTTTTTGTGGAATTTAGCTTGTTGATTTAAACAAATAAGTAACCAAGCTATTTCATTATCATTAGGGGAAATTCATATGTTCAAAGAATTCAAAGAATTTGCAATGCGGGGGAATGTTGTTGATATGGCAGTCGGTATAATTATAGGTGCCGCTTTCGGTACGATTGTTAAATCTCTTGTTACAGATATAATCATGCCGCCGGTAGGTTTGCTTTTAGGGAATGTCGACTTTACTAATTTGTTTATAGTGCTCAAAGAAGGAACAGCCGCTGGTCCTTATGTTGCCCTTACGGATGCTCAAACCGCCGGAGCCGTTACGATAAATTACGGAGTCTTTATTAATTCTGTTATTAGTTTCTTGATAGTTGCATTTGCGATGTTTGTAATAATCCGCAGTATGAATAGACTTAAAAGAAAAGAAGAAACCGTACCTGCGGAACCGACAATAAAAGAATGTCCTTATTGTTATTCGACTATATCGGTTAAAGCAACACGCTGTGCACACGGCACTGCGGAGTTGAATTAGATTAATATAAAAAGGGGGTAGCAAATGATAAGATCAATCTTTATTAGTGTGTTATTTTTATCTTTAATTACAACCAAAGCTCAGGAAAACAATAGTACTTACGTTGTTGACAAAAACGATGTTTCGTCAATCGAAAATATTATTTATGCTGTATATGATGTTATCTCTGGTCCAGCGGGGACAGAAAGAAATTGGGATCGATTTAGATCTTTATTTTACGAGGGTGCGAAACTCACTGCAGTTTTTCGGGACAGCACGGGTGATCCTTACTTATTTAATTTGAGTGTAGAGGATTTCGTTGAACGAGCGGCTCCGCTGTATTTAAAGAACGGATTCTTTGAAAAGGAAATATTCGGCAAAACTGAGCAATTTAATCATATTGCGCATCGATTCAGTACTTATGAGACGTGGAGAAATTTGGATGATCCCGAACCATTCGGAAGAGGAATTAATAGTTTTCAGTTTTATAACGATGGAAAACGTTGGTGGATTCAGAGTATTTTTTGGGAATATGAAACGGAACAGGATCCAATTCCGTTAGAATATCTCCCTCAAAAATGAAGTTGAATATTGACCGTATATTATTAACGGTTTTGTTTCAGGAGAAAAGATGAATATAGTTTTTGTTGTTTCAGATGGTACAGGTAGAACTGCAGAGCAGGCTATAAACGCGGCATTGGCTCAATTTCCCGGTGCAGAAGTAGAAATAATGGTACGTTCAAAAGTCAGAACAAAGAAAAGAGCACGCGAAGTTATTACTGAAGCCGGAGAAGCAAAAGGTTTTATTGTTCATACAATCGTAACGGATGAGATACGTGAATTTTTGGTTAACTTCAGCAGAGAAAATAATGTTGAGACAATTGATCTCATGGGACCGTTGATTGCTCGGTTGACGGAAACACTGGCAACTTCACCTACGGAAAAACCCGGTTTATTTACACAATTAAATAAATCGTATTTCCGTCGTATAGAAACCATGGAATTTGCATTTAGACATGATGATGGTCAGCGCGTTGAAGATTTGCGGAAAGCCGAGATCGTCCTGCTCGGAGTATCAAGAACTTTTAAAACTCCGTTAAGCATTTATTTAGCTTTTAAAGGTTGGTTTGTTGCAAATGTTCCTATTACTTTGGATTATGAACCTCCTTCGGTTTTAGCAAAGCTTTATCCTAATAGAGTATTTTGTTTGGATACAAACGCGAGACAATTAGCCGAACTGCGCCGTGCGCGTAATGATTATCTTAAGGGTGCCGCAGGAGATTATGCCGATCAGGAATTTGTTAGAATTGAATTGATGAACGCAAGAAAGTATTTCAGCAAACATTCCAAATGGGCGATAATTAATGTTACGAATAAACCGATCGAGGAAATTGCCACTGAAATAATTGCAGTAAGGGGAGAGTCAAAAGATAAATTCAATAGGGGAAGCTTAAAATAATTTAAATATGAGATGATCTAATAATAACTGAATTTTGGCTGAAGCATTTATTAACAAATATTATTAATTTTCGTCTAATTCCTTGTTTGTCTTGTTCTAGCAATTCAGTTTTTATAGAGAAAATTAAATTTCCTTTTATACAACCTCTGGGGGGACAAATGATTTTTCAAAAAACCTATTCAACTTATTAATAAGTCAAATAAATTTTAACTAGGTGGAGGTAAGTAATGATTTATTTTAAAGGAACAACACGGGTTGCTTATATGATCCTGGGTATTGTGTTTTTACTACTTTATGGTTTGAACCAGTCGGTATATTGTCAGCAGGAAAAACTTGATCTTAAGATCGAAGATTTTACGGAGTCACCGAAGTTTTTCGGTCAACCTTTCCGAGGCGGTGAATGGGCTGAGGAAGGTCCAATCATTACATATGTAGACAAAAATGAGGAAACCGGTGCGACAAGTATTATGAGTTATAATCTTGAAGACGATGAATATTCTTTGATATTGGATGGTACTAAATTGCATGCAGCTGATGTAGATGCCCTGATTGAAATAGAAGGATATGAATATAACAAAGATAAAACCAAAGTATTAATTTATACCGATTCTGCGCCTGTTTGGCGGCGCAATACTAAGGGATATTATTATGTTTATGATATCGAGAAAGAAACGTTAACGCCGATGAGTACACGTGAAAAAGGTTATCAGATGTTTGCGAAGTTTAGTCCCGACGGTAAATACGTCGGTTTTGTAAGGGATAGAAATCTATTTATGGTCGACCTTGAAACTATGAAAGAAACACAATTCACGTTCGACGGTTCCGACGGAAAGATTATAAACGGAACAACCGACTGGGTATACGAAGAAGAATTTGCTCTTAGAGATGGATGGGCTTGGAGTCCCGACAGTAAGTATATCTCTTTCATACAATTAGACGAAACAGAGGTGAGCGAATATGTTTTGGAAAATTATCTCCCATCGAAACCCGAACTAACAAGATTCAAATTCCCTTACCCTGGTGAAAAGAATAGCGATATTAGAGTCGGACTGATTGATATTAAAACAGGAGAAATAAAGTTTTTCGATACGAAAACATGGAAGCCCGATAACGAAGATTATGAATACATCCCTAGGTTCGGTTGGACACCTAAAATCGACGGGAAATATTTCTGCTGGATGTTTCGAATGAATAGAGATCAGAACAAACTTGATCTTTTGTATGCTGAACCTGTAACGGGAAATATTTCTGCTGTTGCATCAGAAACTTCTTCTACCTGGGTAGAAATTGAATTCGGAGGAATCGGGAAAATTTATTTTCTGGATGACAATAAACATTACCTGTGGTTGAGCGATAAAGACGGATTTGCCCATTTGTATCTGTATGAAAATAACGGAAAGTTGGTAAGACAAATTACAAAAGGAAATTGGGAAGTCACGGCTTATCATGGTACCGATCTGAATGAAGGCGTAGTTTATTTTTCAAGCACAAAGGAAAGCCCTATCGAAAGGCATTTGTACAAAGCTACGTTGTTCTCTGACAGCGGAGAGCCAACAAAGATTACCGAAAAGAAAGGAACTCATTTTATTAATATGTCCACAGACTGCCAATATTATATTGATTCATACTTAACTTTCAGCGCTCCAAGGATATTGACCCTTTGTAAAAACGACGGCTCGGAAGTAAAAACATTATTGGATAATGCCGAGCTTTTTAAAACTTTGGAAGAATATAATCTTCCCATAACAGAGTTCTTTAAAGTCCCCGGTGCAGATGGAACAGAACTTTATGCGTATATGATGAAACCGCATGATTTTGATCCGAATAAAAAATACGCAATGCTTATGTTTCAATACGGCGGACCTGCCGGTCAACAGGTCATCGATGCATGGGACGGATTCTTTGGGAATTTCCACCGATATCTTGTGGAACATCTTGACATGATTGTCGGATGCGTCGATAATAGAGGAGTGCCTGGTTATGGTAAAGCATTTATAAGCGCTAACTATTTGGCTACAGGAACTTTGGAGCCTCAAGATCAAGTTGCGGTTGCTCAGCAATGGGCTAAGCTGCCTTACATCGATGGAAGCAAAATCGGAATTTGGGGATGGAGTTACGGCGGTTATAATGCCATTATGTCGATACTGAAATATGACGGACCGAAGACATTTAAATATGCCGTTGCTGTTGCACCTGGAACAGAAAATGAATTATATGATACAATCTATACCGAAAGATACATGTTGACACCGGAAAAAAATCCCGACGGTTATAAAGAATCCGATCCGAGAAACTTCGTCGAGAATATGACGGACAATCAAAGATTGTTAATCGTTCATGGTGATATGGATGATAATGCTCATTATCAAGGGACGGTAAGACTCGTTTCCGCTTTACAAAAAGCTAAGAAACATTTTGAATTGATGATTTATCCCGGCGGCAATCATGGTTTGCGTGGAACAGGGAATCGTTTTG
>CAZKNM010000075.1:14832-15293 GCA_964554135.1 uncultured Melioribacteraceae bacterium | reverse complement strand
GGCGACCTGAATTGTACTCAGAATGGTTTAGATAATACGGCTTAAACCAATTTTATACCCGACTTCCCTTTCCAATCATAATCCGACCGAATCTTAATCATTTAATTAAAGAAATTTTTGCGTTATCATTACAGAAAATTACGGTGATATAAAATTATCCCTCTCTACTAAATTCATCGGTGATTGCTCCTTCCAATCCGACAATTATTTATATAGCCGGGGTTACAAAATTTATAAAAGCACTTATGTCGGTGTCAAATTTACTATCCTAAAAGCCATTCGCACCCAAGTATTAACTAATTAATTGCTTTATCCATAACATTTTTCTACATCATTCTTTCCCCCAAAACATAATTTCAATTGTCTCAAATAAAAAAATAGGTTTGATACCTCAATTATCCATTGTTAGTTAATAGGCGAAACTGTATCTTTTATGTACAAAGAAGGTTTTGGTAAATCTT
>CAZKNM010000075.1:0-14797 GCA_964554135.1 uncultured Melioribacteraceae bacterium | reverse complement strand
ATGACATTTCGAATAAACCTCAACAATTTAATATTCCGCTGTTTTATTATCATCACAGCATTCTTCGTAGTCCGGTGCGATGAGAATCCGAGTGAATCAGGATATAATTATACTCAACCGGCTTCCACAGACGATGGCTGGGAGACAGCGTCTTTAAACAGTGTTGGCATGAACGAAAGCCCCATCAAGAATCTTGTTCGGAATATCGATGCGGGTATTTATACAGAAATCCATTCTGTAGTAATCATAAAAGACAACAAACTGGTATTTGAAGAATATTGGTCGGGTCACGACTTCGGTTATGCTAGCCCGAATTATCTCGGCGGACTACTCAACTTCGATATGAACACACGTCATAATACACACTCTGCAACAAAAAGTTTTACATCTGCGGTTGTGGGGATAGCCATTGATAAAGGATTCATCAACAGCGAAGATGATAATATTTTCGATTACTTACCCGAATACTACGACACTTGGAAAAACGAGGGAAGAGAAAACATCACAATAAAAGATTGTTTGATGATGGCGAGCGGTCTTGAATGGAATGAGTGGGAAGTCGCAGTTACGGCAAGCACTTCCGATCTTATGCGTTTCAACCAATCTTCCGACCCGGTGCGTTACTTACTTTTTCAACCCCTCGTTACCGTACCTGGTACAAGTTTTTATTACAACGGAGGCACCGTTGACTTACTGGGGGTGATTGTAGCAAATGCAACGGGACAAAGCGTCCCTTCTTTTTCAGCCGAGTACTTATTCAGTCCGTTAGGTATAACAAATTACAATTGGCAAACTCTATATCCGTCCGGTATAACTTGCTGTCATGGTGACATTTATATAACGCCGCGCGACATGGCAAAATTCGGACAACTTTTTTTAAATAACGGACAATGGAACGGTGAGCAGATTATCTCATCTGAGTGGGTAGCGCGATCGACTCAAAATCATATTAATCCGGGAGTATCTTGGGCTAATGGTTACGGCTATTTGTGGTGGAGAAGAATTCTTCATTCCAACAACAATACCTACGAATCTTTCAAGGCAATGGGTTGGGGCCTTCAGGAAATATTTGTGTTTAGGAGTTTAAATATGGTAATAGTTTTTACCGGTGCAAACTATGTAACCGATGCGCCCTGCGATGAAATTATAGAAAATTATATCCTTCCGGCAATACAATAAAAAAATTAAAAATATACAGGGTCAATCACAATGACGATTAAGATCAATATTTTATTTATACTCTGCTTTTCCTTAATTGTATGCATATCATGCTCATCAGATAACGGAGTGAATAACAATCCTAATAATACCGATCACAGCGGAGTAATTGCGTATTGCTATCAGCCTCTTCAAAACGGAATTCACCAGATTTATAGAATTAATGAAGACGGTACGGGTAATACTAAAATCATCGAATCGGCGATTGGATTGAATCATCACGATTGGTCCCCCGACGGATCACGGTTGGCGTGTGTCGGTTATATCGGTACAGGAAACAACTCCTGGTCGATTCATGTCTTCAATGCAGACGGAACAGGACTAACAAGACTAACATCAACAAGCAATGTATGGGACAGCGAGCCTGCTTGGTCACCCGACGGAACACAAATTGCTTTTACCAGAATTTATCCGAACAATAATCAGAAAGAAGAACTTTGGATAATGAATTCCGACGGAAGCAATCAACATTATATCGGAGTTGATGGATTTGCAGCTAAATGGTCTCCTGACGGTAATGGTTTTATTTATTCATCAACCACTTCGGGCAATTACGAGATTTATACATGCCTGATAGACGGTTCAAATATTCAGCAAATCACAAATTCAGATTTGGATGAATCTTTCCCGGTTTATTCCCCCGATGGAACACATATCGCTTTCTGTGCCTCTTCCGGTGAATATAACACTCCGAGCAATACAGCAACTTACGAAATCTATACAATGAACTCAGACGGCACAAATATTCAACAATTAACTAACAATAATTTTTTGGATAATTATCCGAGATGGTCTCCTGACGGAACTCGTCTCGTGTTCACATCCGATAGACATCAAGCAAATAAATGGGAGATATATGTGATGAATGCAGACGGTTCCGGTACCAGTAGAGTCACTTATAGCCCGACCAATGTAACGGGAATAAATCCCGTTTGGAGACCTGAACAATAAACGGCAATAACTTATCTATGGGGGACAAAAATGAAAATAAATAAAACCGGTGTTACATCAGCAGTATGTTTATTAATTATCATAACAATCGGCTGTACATCAACCAATGAACCACCCGAAAATCCGCAGCAAATTTCACTTACAAGAAGCACACAAACTTTCACCCCTTCCAGCACTTTTCAAATTGCTCTCGGTGATGTTGACGGGGATGGCGACCTGGATGCAGTCTTTGCCAACATGGGAAATTACTATTCTCAAGTCTGGCTTAACGACGGTATCGGATTTTTCACTAATTCGGGTCAATTACTTACTCAGCAGGGGCACGGAATTGGAATGGAAGATTTGGACTGCTCCCGCAACTGCAACGTTTAATTCACAATTCGGTTCACTTGATCCTTCATTTTCCCCGGATGGAAATAGAATATTCTTTATGTCATGGTCTTCCGCTTCAGGCAATTCAGTAGCAAGTAAAGAGAATATCTGGTTTGTTGAAAGGGATGGAAATAGTTGGGGTGAGCCTCAGATGCTGGGTAATGAAATTAATTATCTTGAAGTTCATTGGCAGGTATCAGTTGCATCAAACGGGAACCTATATTTTGCGGGGGGTGAAACCGCTTCGGATGAAAACGGAATATGGTGTTCAGAATATACAGACGGCCAATATACTCAAGCACAAAAATTGGGCGACGTAGTAAATTCGGATTATTATGAGGGCACACCTTTCATTGCACCGGATGAAAGTTATTTGATGTTTAGCGCTTTCGGTGGAGATCTTCCATATGCGGATTTATTTATTAGTTTTAAACTGGAAGATGGCACATGGTCGCAGGCACAAAATATGGGTTTAACCGTTAATTCGTATGGGCATGATTTATATCCAATTGTTTCAGGGGGCGGTGAATATCTGTTTTTCCTTAGTTCAAGAAGTGGTATATTAAGAGCGTACTGGATGGATGCATATATTATTGAAACATTTCGATGACAATAACCCAGGGGGGTATAATGAAGGAACAAATTAAATATTTTTTAATTTTTATCTTACCACTACTTGTTATCATCTTTATCCGCTGTACTTCAACAGAATCCGGAGAACAAAATTTACCGGGGATAACCGGAGAATTCCTGGGTCAAACGGCACCCGGTGCAACTCCCCAACAATTCGCTCCTGAATATTTTTCATCTTTTGGTGAGTTACACAGCACGGCGGTATTTTCACCAGACGGGAGAGAACTTTTTTGGACACCGATGGACGGAATTCCATGGGAAATCATGAATAGCAAAATCGAAAACGGAGTATGGACAAATCCCGGTTATGCTTCTTTCAATTCGGAATTTGGGAGTGGCGATCCTTCATTTACACCAGACGGCAACAGAATATTCTTTTTATCATGGGCTTCTTCGTCAGGTAATTCAGCAGGGGACAAGGAGAATATCTGGTATGTAGATAGTGACGGAGAAAATTGGGGTAATCCCCACATGCTGGGTGATGAAGTTAATCATTTGATTGTCCACTGGATGGTTTCCGCATCCGGTGACGGTACACTTTATTTTTCGGGGGCGGTTGCTGAGGGGGAAGATAGGAATATTTATTTTTCTGAATATATAAATGGTCAATACACGCAGGCTCAATTAATGAGTGAAATGATAAATACATCTCAGGGAGAAGACACACCATTCATTGCACCAGATGAAAGTTACTTGATTTTCGGCAGAGGCGGGGGGCCTAGTTCTACAGCAGATTTGTTTATTAGCTACCGTAATGAAGATAGCTCATGGACTCAGTCAATTAACATGGGGAATACAATTAATACTGAAAGTCATGAACTATATCCTATTGTCTCGGGTAACGGTGAATATCTCTTCTTTATGAGTATGAGGAACGGGCTAAGTAAACCATATTGGATTGATGCCGGGATAATAGAATCATTACGACAATAGATACATTTCTAATATAAATGATGGGTCGGGCAATTTCACCGAACATTGGATAACGGTAAACACAAACATTTTATACGGGAGTGTTGCTTTCGGCGACTTCGACCGCGACAGTGATATTGACGCATTGGTAACAAACGCAGATAATACAGTGAGTTACCCAACTGTTCTTTATTTGAATGACGGAACAGGAAGTTTCACAGATAGCGATCAACAACTAAATGTTACAAAGTGGGCAAGAATAGAAACAGCAGACTTAAACAATGATGATTATTTAGATGCATTCATACCGAACTTTCAACTCCCGAATGAAGTATGGCTAAACGATGGAACGGGAAATTTTGAAGATACAGGATTACGGTTAGGCGGAATAGCAGGTACACCGTCTTGCGCCATCGGTGACCTTGACGGCGACGGAGATCTGGATGTCTTCGTTGCAAACTTTGAGGGAGGATCAAATGAGATATAGTTTAACAACTACAGATGATTACAAACAGAGGACAAAATGAAAATAAAAAAAATATCAAAATTTATTTTTATAGTATTACTGTTGAGTAGTGCCCACTTTTGTCAGGATGAAGGTTCCGAGCCTTCAAATAATTCAATCCCCACATTAGATGGCAGAGGCGGTGGTTTGATTGCATTTTATTCCGAACGAGACGGTAATCCCGAGATTTACATTATGAATGCCGATGGAACCGCACAAACAAGACTTACGCAAAACAATGCGCAGGATTTAGCTCCTGATATTTCACCCGACGGCTCTAAAATAGTATTCGTATCAAACCGTAATGGCAACTTTGAGATTTACACAATGAATATCGATGGAGCAACTACAATCCGCCTTACCAATAATACGGCGGATGATTCATATCCGTATTGGTCGGCGGATGGCACAAAAATCATTTTTTCGTCTAAACAAGACGGAAATAACTATGAAATATATATAATGAATGCTGATGGAACAGATCAAACAAGAATAACCAATACCGTTGAAAATGAAGAATGGGCATATCTATCCCCGGACTTTACAAAAATTGTATATGCTGCTGGCACATTTCTAGAATACGATATCTATACTATGAACATTGATGGAAGTAACGTAGAACCTTTTGTGGTTATGCCCAATTTGCAAGCTCTTCCCAAGTGGTCTAGAGATGGGGAAAGGATCGCTTACAATAATGCAGTATTTACTTCGGGTAATTTTATTGGAGATATTTATTTAATAAATGCCGATGGAACGAACCACATAAAAATAACGGAATCGAACGGTGCTTTTGTTAATGAAGATCCTTATTGGTCGCCAACCGGGGATCAACTAGTTTTTCAGTCCAACAGGAGCGGTAATTTTCAAATTTATATCATGAACGCTGATGGAAGTAACCAAAGCCGGTTAACAAATCATCAAGGAAATGATTATTGGCCAAGCTGGGGCAGTGAATAAATAATAAAATCATTTAAACAAAAATTCATTTTATGTTACATGACGCGGGTTACTACAAATTAACCATTTATAACATTACCGGGCAAAAAATTGCAACACTCGCCGACGAAGAATTTTACGCCGGAACACACAATGTTGTTTTCAATGCTCATGATCTTGCATAAGGATTGTACTTCTATCGTCTATCGGGCAATAATATTAACATCACCAAAAAAATGGTGCTGCTGAAATAGGATTGAATAATTGCTAATAATTTCTTAAAATAACAAATAATTTTAATACGGGGAAAATGATAATGAGACACGGTTTTATACTACTTTGCATTCTTACAATATCTCATGTCGGTTTAACCGACTGTAATAATGAGCCTGGCACAAATATAATTAGTCCCCCGCAGGATTCCGTAACTTGTATCGATAGCAATAGAAATGTATACCCTGTGGTTAAAATAGGCAATCAATATTGGATGTCCGAAAACTTAAGGGTAACACACACTGCTGAAGGAAACTTATTATCCGGCGTTTATATTTATAATAATAACGATGATGTTAATGTTTCCATTTATGGCAGGCTCTATACTTGGCAAACCGCCCTTGATGCATGCCCCGAAGGGTGGCACCTACCGACGTATACGGAATGGCAGATTCTTTTTGATTTTCTTGGCGGAAGAAACATTGCAGGAGGTGCGTTAAAAGAAACCGGAACTGAACATTGGGATAATCCTAATGTCGGAGCTACAAATTCTGCCGGATTTAATGCCCGCGGAAGCGGATTCCGGGGACCGGATGGTAATTATTATTCTCAAAAACAACATTGTGATTTTTGGGGAGTTACAAACAACAGTGCGGATCCTTATTCCGTTTATCTATACAATAATAGCTCTCAGGTGATCAGTGAAAGTAATATTGATGATAGAACTTCCGGAATTGCATTTTCGGTTCGCTATATAAAAAATTAAAATTCTCTTGATTCTTTGCAAAAAGAGAATTAATTGGATATTGAATTCATATTTTTAAGAAGAGAACAGAATTGAAATTTTCCAATGCCATAGTCCGCACTCCCTGCCAAGCAATGGTTAACGGATTAACATCTACCAATCTAGGTAAACCAGACTATGAGAAAGCACTTGAACAGCACAAGAAATACATCGACGCTTTAAAACTATGCAGCGTTGAAGTAACAATACTCGATGCCGACGAAAGATTTCCCGATTCAACATTTGTAGAAGATGTTGCACTGCTAACTCCCCGCTGCGCGGTGATAACTAACCCTGGCGCACCATCACGAAGAGATGAACCAAAAGGAATTGTTGAAACTGTTAAGAAATTTTATAACACCGTTGAGTATATCAAATCTCCCGGAACGTTGGAAGCGGGAGATGTTATGATGGTTGGACCGCATTTTTATATTGGGATTTCGGAGCGCACAAACGATGAGGGGGCTAAGCAGCTCATTTCGATTCTGAACAAATACGGATTGACCGGGTCGATCGTAAAATTCGAAACAGCACTTCATCTTAAAAGTGGTCTCGCTTACATAGAGAACAACAATTTGATAACAACTGGTGAGTTTCTCATACATCCCGAAATTCAAAAGTTCAACTTGCTGAAAGTGGCTGCCAATTGCATTTGGGTAAACGGAACCGTGATTGCACCGATAGGGTATCCAAAAGCAAAAGCTGCAATTGAAAACGCAGGTTATGCTACAATTGAGGTCGATGTTTCGGAATTCCGTAAACTAGACGGCGGACTTAGTTGCCTATCTCTCCGATTTTAATTATAAATTCCAGTTTTTGGAGATCATCAAAGTGGGCAGGGTGCCTACCGATTAGGCAAAAATAATTTCTAATCATGAAAAAATTGCTCTATTAATAATTCCCATAAATCACTCAGCATTTCAGGTCGTTTTGCTTATTCGTGTAACCTTATCCTTTTATTACCGTCTTAATAGCACAGCATCTTTCTAGAACAAGGAGGCAAAATGATCAAAAATTTCGTAAAGATTGCGTTTAGAAATTTACTTAAGCATAAGTTTTATTCGCTGATTAACGTTGCCGGGCTCGCCGTCGGTATGGTTGTGTGTCTATTGATAATCTTATTCGTACAGGACGAACTAAGCTACGATACCTATCATGACAAAGCTGAACGAATGTACCGGGTTGTAAACAAAGGATCGCTTGGTGGAAAAAATTTTGATTTTACATACTGTCCTGCTCCGTTAGCGCAAACATTCGCAGCCGATTACCCCGAAGTAGAATCAGCAACTCGATTCAGGTATGTAGGTAATTTCATGATAAAGTACGGTGAAAAAAATCTTAAAGAAGAGCGTTTCGTTTATACCGATACAGAAATTTTTGAAGTGTTTTCTTTCATTCTTGTTAAAGGTAATCCGGCAACGGCATTAACCGAACCAAACACCCTTGTGATAACCGAAAAGATTGCTGAAAAATATTTCGGCGATGAAGACCCGATGGGAAAAACAGTCATTGTAGATAATGAGAGACCGTTTATTATTTCGGGCGTTATGGAAGAAATGCCCACCAACACTCACTTTCAATATGATATTCTTGCATCCGCATCTTCACTTGAAGACAGTAGAAGCACAATGTGGTTAAACCAAAATTGGCAGACATATATTGTTTTAACAGAAGGAGCGGATCCAAAGCAGCTCGAAGCTAAATTCCCCGCTTTTCTCGATAAATATTTCGGTCCGCAGCTTCAACAGTTTATGGGAATAAACATGACCCAGTTCAGGGAACAGGGAAACAATTACATCATGTACCTTCAACCCGTGATTGATATTCATCTTTACTCCGACTTAAGCGGTGAACTCGGCATTAACAGTGATATTAAATATGTATATATTTTCTCGGCGATAGCCGTTTTCATTTTGCTAATTGCCTGTGTTAATTTTATGAACCTATCAACCGCCCGCTCGGCAGGTAGAGCAAAAGAAGTAGGCATTAGAAAAGTACTCGGTTCATTCAAGAAGCAATTGATTTTTCAATTTTTAACTGAATCAATTATATTAAGCATTGCCGCCTTGTTGCTTTCATTGTTGATTGCATACCTTGTTCTCCCCTACTTTAATAATCTTGCAGGAAAAGAAATGGTTTTATCCGTCTTCGGTAATCCATGGATGTTTCTTTCGATACTTGTAATTACTTCATTCGTCGGATTTATTGCAGGAAGCTACCCGGCATTTTTCGTTTCGGCATTCCAACCTGTTGAAGTGCTAAAAGGAAAAATTAAATCGGGTGCAAAAAGCGGATTGTTGAGAAGCACCTTAGTCGTATTTCAATTTACTGCTTCAATATTTTTGATAATCGGGACAACGGTGGTTTATAATCAGCTTAATTTTATTCAAGAAAAGAAATTGGGATTCAACAAAGAGCATGTAATTTTAATCAACGATGCATGGTTGATGAATGAACAAGCCTATCCTTTTAGAGATGAGTTGAAACGAAACACAAATGTTATTAATGCTACCACTACGGGATTCTTTCCTGTTCCGTCGAATCGTTCCGGTTCTATTATTTTCCCCGAAGGAAATATGAACTCGGAATATGCAACATCAATTCAAAACTGGCGGGTCGATTTCAATTATGTTGAAACACTAGGATTGGAAATAATAAAAGGAAGAGATTTTTCAGAAGAGTATGCAACCGATTCCATGGCAGTAATACTAAATGAAGCAGCTGTAAAGCAATTCAACCTTGGTGATGATCCGATTGGGAAGATTATTTCCCGCCCCGCTAATATTGAAGGAGAACTTGCAAATCATACATTAATCGGCGTCGTAAAAGATTTTCACTTTGAGTCTTTAAGGCAAACAATTGAACCGGTTGCTTTATTCCCAGGGCGCAGCAACAGTAAGGTAGCTGTAAGATTTAAAGGTGCCGATATTGCACAGATGATAGAGTTCATCAAGCAGAAGTGGAATGAGTTTGCACCGAGCCAGCCGTTTGACTATTCATTCTTGGATGAAGAATTTAACAATATGTATCAAGCTGAACAGCGTCTCGGGAACATATTTACAATCTTTGCGGCTCTCGCAATTTTTGTGGGCTGTTTGGGCTTGCTTGGCTTAGCGGCGTTTACGGCCGAGCAAAGAACAAAAGAAATTGGAGTGAGGAAAGTTCTTGGCGCTACAGTACCGGGAGTAGTTATACTACTTTCTAAGGAATTCGGCCAACTGATCATAATCTCATTCGTAATTGCCGCGCCGCTTGGGTATTATGCTATGAGTACATGGCTTGAAGATTTCGCATATAGAACAGAAATGGGTGTTGTAACATTCATTTTTGCTGGATTGCTGGCTTTTGTTATTGCTCTGTTAACGGTAAGTTTTCATGCAATTAAAGTTGCGTTAGCTAATCCAGTTAATTCTTTGAGATATGAATAAATTACCTTCGTAGGAGCTCATTGCAATGAGCCCCTACTGCTAAATAAATAAAATTTATCACTATATTTTGTAAGTAAAATTGGATCGATTCGCGCGAGCGAACGGTTACAAAAGTAAAGTAGTAAAAATATCTTCTAAGAAATTAGGACTTGATCCGTGGGACAGGTACCTGCAACAAATGAAATTCCATATCTTATCGTAGGTAACGGAAGACTCGCCAAACATATTATTCACTATTTTCAATTGCTGAGAATCCGGTTTGGACATTGGCACAGGCATTTACCTGTGTTGTTTGACGATGCCATAGGCAGTGTTTCAAAAATATTGTTATTAATTCCCGACGGTGCGATCGAAGAGTTCATTCAACAGTACAAATCACATACATCAAACAACATTACGTGGATACACTGCTCCGGTGCTTTAAGCACACCGAATGCAGAGTCGGCTCACCCGTTAATGACTTTTACGCATGAACTATACAACAAAGAAACTTATACGAACATTCCTTTCATAACGGAAGAGGGAAGAAAGACTTTTATCGAGCTTTTCCCCGAACTGCCGAATAATAGCTATATGGTTCCTGAAGAATTAAAAACTCTTTACCATGCATGGTGCACTATGGCGGGCAACTTCACTTCTCTTTTGTGGTCGGAATTCTTTAAGCGGCTGGAAAACGATTTCAACATACCGAAGGAATCAGCTTATCCATTTTTGAAGCAGATCAGTTCAAACATTGTAACACATGTTGATCCTGTTACAGGTCCTTTATCGCGCGGGGATTACCACACCGTTAAAAAACATATCGAAAGTTTAACGGAAGATGAGTTCATTGAAATATATAAAGCATTTGTAGAAGTCTTTGAACGGAAACAAAACAAAAGGCAATCAAAATGATCAGCATAACAGACTTCAAAAAATTTAAGCGGGAAGGCAGCCCGATTTCAATGATAACATGTTACGACCACTGGAGCGCTAGGATTATAGACCAAACCGACATAGATGCGGTACTGGTTGGCGACAGCGTTTCGATGGTGATGCACGGTTACGAAAACACAACCGGTGCCGATCTTGAAATTATGCGTCTTCATGTTGCGGCGGTCAATAGAGGATTGAACAATAAATTTCTGATTGCCGATATGCCTTTCCTTGCCCATAGAAAAGGTTTAGACCGCTTAATGGACGCCGTCGATACATTGATAAAAGCAGGTGCACAAGCAATTAAAATTGAAGGCGCAAACGGACATCTCGAGTTAATATCTCATATTGTAAACTCCGGTGTTCCGGTGATGGGTCATTTGGGTCTAACGCCTCAATCGATTCATCAGCTCGGTGGTTACAAAGTTCAGGGCAAAGACAGTAAACGGGCCGAACAATTATTGAAAGATGCAAAATTACTTGAACAAGCCGGCTGTTTTGGATTGGTGCTCGAGCTTGTCCCTGCACAATTAGCAAAACAAATTACAGATGAATTGTCAATTCCGACTATCGGTATAGGCGCCGGTCCTTTTACTTCGGGGCAGGTATTGGTCTTGCAGGACTTGTTGGGAGTGGACAAAGAATTCCACCCCAAATTTTTACGTAAATATTTGAACGGACATGATTTGATTAAAGAGGCATTGAACAAATATAACGAAGATGTTAAAAGGAAATTGTTTCCCGATGAAAAGGAGAGTTTTTAATGACAAGAGTAATCAAGAACATAAATGAGTGGCGGAAAATCCGTAAGAGGATTATCGGGAATAAAAGTCTTGGTTTTGTTCCTACGATGGGAGCGTTGCACGAAGGACACATGTCACTAATACACAAAAGCAAAAGCGAAAACGAAATAACCGTGGTTAGCATTTTTATCAATCCGACACAGTTCAATAATCCGGAAGATCTGGTAAATTATCCCAAAACATTCAACGCCGATCTGCAAAAGTTAACCGATGCCGGTGTAGATTATTTATTCTATCCAGATTACACCGAACTCTATCCGGATAACTTCAAATACGAAGTCAACGAAAAAGACTTAAGCAAAATATTGTGCGGTACGAACAGACCGGGGCATTTCACGGGTGTATTAACCGTTGTAATGAAACTCTTTAACATCATTCAAGCTGACCGCGCTTACTTCGGCGAAAAAGATTTCCAACAGTATCAATTGAATAAAGGAATGGTCGATGCATTTTTTTTAGAAATCCAAATTATACCTTGTCCGTTAATTCGTGAACCAAACGGACTGGCGATGAGTTCAAGAAATGTTAGGTTATCCACTGATGAAAGGTTAATGGCACCAAAGTTCTACCAAACAATGAAATCGAACTCAACCGATGAAGAAATTAAAGCACGGCTTGAGTCGGAAGGATTCATGGTCGATTATATAACAACAATTAATAACAGAAGATTCGGAGCTGTTCAACTAGGAAAAGTGAGGTTAATAGACAATGTCGAAGTATAAAATTTTATTAAAAATAACCGGCTCAATAGCTGCTTATAAAAGCGCATATTTAATTTCAAAACTTGTGCAGAACAACTGCGAAGTGAAAGTCGCTGCAACAGATTCCGCGCTTAAGTTTATCGGCAAAGCAACGTTGGAGGGATTAACATCTTACCCGGTATATACCGACTCATTCGAGGAAGGACAAATGATGAGTCACATCAGCCTGGTAAAGTGGGCAGATTTAACATTAATAGCCCCGGCAACCGCAAACACTATTAATAAGATAGCGGCCGGTATCAGCGACAATCTCGTTAGTTCGTTGTTCCTCGCACACGACAGGAAGAAACCGTACTTAATTGCACCTGCAATGAATACGGCAATGTATGAACATCCTGCCACACAGGAGTCGATTAAAAAATTAAAAGGCTGGGGAATAGATGTCTTACCTACTGTCGACGGATATCTAGCATGCGGTGATTACGGTAAAGGCAAAATGCTTGAACCGGATGCAATATTTAATTATGTGATGACGGCTCTTAATAAAAGCGCAGATGTAAACAAAAAAATTAATGTTTTAATAACTGCCGGCGGAACAAAAGAAAATATCGACGGCGTCAGATATTTATCAAACTTAAGCACAGGTAGAACAGGTTCGGCTATTGCACAGCATTTCATTGACAGAAATTACAACGTTATGTATCTGCACGCGGTTGATGCCAAACTACCCGAAGGAAGTTTTATTAGCAAACCATTTAATAGTTTTGATGATTTTCATTTTTCACTCAAAGAATTGCTTTCATCTCAAAATTATGATTTGGTGATTCACAACGCGGCAGTTAGTGACTACTCGGTTACTTCATTACAGGTGGGGGATAAAGCATTTGATGCTCCGTTGACAAGAAAATTATCGTCGGATGAAAATGAGTTAACTGTAAAGTTGAAGCACAATTTTAAAATTTTAGATAAAATAAAAAACTACTCAATAAACAAAAATATTTCGCTAGTGTCGTTCAAATTTACCAACGAAAGAGATGAATTAAAAAGAAGAAAGCAGGTTAACAAGTTATTTGCATCTTCTGATTATGTTGTGCTGAATGATCTCGGCGACCGGGGAGAGATAAATACTCAGCGAAATTTTTTAATCTTTAGCGCAAGCGGTATAATCTCACAGCAAGAAAATGCCGGTAACCTTGCCGCAGAGCTTGAAAGATTATTATTAAATAAAAATAGATAATGTCGTTAATCCTAGGCTTTTGCCATGGATATAAAGGAGAGGTTACAAATGACACTCTGCATTGACGTAGGCAACACACAAATACACGGTGGTGTTTTCAACAACAATGAGTTGATTTCTCAATTCAGAAAAACAAGCCGCTCCCAGTTTTCTTCCGATGAGATCGGACTGTTTCTTAAAGGAGTTCTCCGCGAAAATGAAATTGATCCGAAAGAAGTGAAAGAAATTTCGATATGCAGCGTTGTCCCCGATGTTGTACATTCAATACGCGCCGGCTGCTTGAAGTATTTCAACATCGAACCTTTTATTTTGAAACCGGGCGTTAAAACCGGATTGAAAATAAAATATAGAAATCCTCTCGAAGTAGGTACAGATAGAATTGCTAACGCTATTGCATCGATGAAAATTTATCCCAATAAAAATAAAATCATTGTCGATTTCGGAACGGCTACAACCTTTTGCGTTGTCTCGAAAGAAAAAGAATATCTGGGAGGTATAATTTTACCAGGAATTAGAATCTCAATGGAAGCGCTGGAGAAAAATACCGCACAACTTCCAATAGTAGAAATTAAGGAAGTGGAAAGTGTTGTCGGTAGATCGACCGCCGAAAGTATTCAATCGGGTTTATATCACGGGCACATCGGGATAGTGAGAGAGTTAATCTCAAAAATTACCGAAGAAGCATACAAAGACGAAAAACCTGTTGTGTTAGCAACAGGCGGATTCTCGCGGTTATTCGAAAACCTAAACTTGTTCGATGAAATATTTCCCAACCTTGTTTTGATAGGTTTACTCGAAGCATTAAAAATGAACAGATAAAAAGGATTGATCATGCTAAGAATATTACTCAAATCAAAAATACATAGAGCAACGGTCACTGACGCGGATCTTAATTACGAGGGTTCGATTTCAATCGACGCAAAACTCATGACCGCCGCAGATATCAAGAAATTCGAAAAAGTCGACGTTTACAACATTAACACCGGCGCGAGGTTTCAAACATATGTTATTATTGGCGGCGACGGAGAAATCGGACTAAACGGGGCCACCGCAAGACTTGTTCAAAAAGGAGACCTGGTTATCATTGCAAGTTACAGCCAATACGAAGAAGATGAAGTCGTTAGACATAAACCGAAAATTATTTTCGTTGATGATCAAAATAAAATCACTAATCAGATAGATATGAATA
>CAZKNM010000074.1:0-15491 GCA_964554135.1 uncultured Melioribacteraceae bacterium | reverse complement strand
GTTTAGCTGCATTTTTATTTTTCAGTGGTTTAATCAGAAGAGACAAGCGGGCTATCACACTCGCTTTGCTGGTTACTTTTTTTTACGGCAGTTTGATTTGGGGTGTTTTGCCTGTCGATCCGGGAATATCTTGGGAAGGTCATCTCTTCGGTGCACTTACGGGAATCATCTGTGCCTTTATTTTCAGAAAATCGGATCCGTATAAAAGATATGATTGGGAAGACGAACCTGACGACGAAGAGAAGCCTGAAATTTCTTACGATAAAAATTGAATTTAGAGACACCCAACTTCTTCAATTAAACCAGAGAAGTTGGGTGTCTTTCTCAACTAATTTGTCTACCCCGCTTTAACAACCTCCATTACTTCAGGCACATTCCCTTTAGCAACTTCTTCCATAACATCACCGAATAAATCGATCTCCGATAACAGCGTATAAACATTCGGAGTTACTCTAATGCAACTGAATTCATCATGTACAATTGATATGACATAAATTTTATACTTATCAAGAAGATAATTTGCCAGCTTCCCCACATCCACACCGTCGATATAAACGGTAACGAGTCCGCACCACTGAGTTTCATTTTCAATGTTGATCATGAATTTAACATTATCATATTTCTTCAGTCTGCTCACCCATCGGTTATGGAGATAACGCAACCGCGCTGCTTTTCTATCAATACCTATTCCTTCATTAAACGCCAGCGCTTCCGCAACGGCATTGTGATTTGCTGCCGGATGAGTTCCTATTTCTTCAAACTTCCTGATGTTGTCGTTCATACCCTCTGGTGCCGCCATTAATGGCCAAATCTCTTTGATTTTCTCCTTTTTCACATATAAAAATCCGGTTCCCACGGGTGCGTAAGTCCATTTATGCAGACTCGTTCCGTAGAAATCGCATTCCAAATCTTTAATAGTGAACGGGAATAAATTGAACGAATGTGCGCCGTCGCAAATGACCGGTATTCCCAATGAATGTGCAAGTCTGCTTACTTTTTGAACCGGCGTTATCTGTCCGGTGATGTTAATAACATGCATCACCATAATTGCTTTCGTCTTGGGGGTAATAGCTTCCTTGATCCTGTTGACATAATCATTAGGATCCATTAAAGGTGTTGGGATCAAAACTTTTTTCAGTACAATCCCATCTCGGCGGATACGTTGGTCCCATGTTGTTAACATTCTTCCGTATGCCTGCGTAGTTGCAATAACTTCATCCCCAGGTTTCAGATTCATTCCAAGTTGAACAATTTCCATCGATTCGCTCACATTACGTGTGATTGCAATTTCTTCTTTATCGCATGCAAACCATACAGCTAATTTTTCGCGGACGCATTCAAGGTTCGGTTCAACGTGTCTCCACATATAATAAGAAGGAGCTTGGTTGGAATAATCAAGGTAACGTTTAAATGCACTATGAACCGACGTGGGGCTGGCAGATACACCGCCGCTGTTAAGATGAATAATCGACCGGTCAAGATCAAAAGCCGATTGGATGCGTGTCCAGAACCACTCTTCTTTCGACAGCTCTAAGGGTGTAATGTTTGGATCGAGTTTGCTCACTGCGTCGGCTACCCTTGCCAAAGCATCGGTTTTAAGAAAAAACAGGGTGGCGCCGGTTGTAAGTAAAGATTTTTCTAAAAATTGTCTGCGTGAAAACATATTCCCCTCTCAAATTTATTTTAAAAAAGATTTGATGGATGTTAATTATTTACATCAGCTTTTTACAGCTACTATCATAATTTCAATTAGGGCATCTTTAGGCAAGCGTTTTACTTCAACAACTGCGCGGGCGGGTGGTGCCTCCTTAAAATATTCGGCATATATTTGATTAACCGTTGAATAATTATTCAGATCGGTTAAAAATATTTGGCATTGAACAACATCTGTAAATGAAAACCCTGCAGCGTTAAGAACTGCATTGATATTTTTCATGCATTGCTGTGTCTGAGCTTGTACATCTTCATCCGCCATGTTTCCGGTTATCGGATCGATCGCAATTTGTCCCGCAAGGTAGAGCATATTTCCAACTTGAATAGCCTGAGAATACGGACCTATTGCTTTGGGCGCATCGCTTGTTGAAATAACTTTCTTTTCAAGTTTATTAGAACCGCATCCAAGTGCAAAAACTAATAATAAAGGAACAACAATAAACCGAGTTTTCATTTGATTTCCCTCCAATTTAGCTTGTTTTATCTACCAATTTATAGCTCTTTTAATATGTATTAACATAAGAAAAAGAAACAAAACAGGGAATTGTTTTAACATGAATAACTACCGTTCAAGTCTTAACTAATCATTCTGCTTGAGGAGATTAAACTACACATGCATCTTTAAATCAGGTGACTTTTCAAACGAATAGTAATAAATTGAATTTGAAATCAAAGTTTTCTAAACTGTTCTCTTCAAACAAAGACGTAAACATGTAAAACGAGGTCTTATGATGTTTACTTCAAAATTTAAGTTATACCTTCCGCTAATAATAATCCTCTGCATAGTTTATTCCTGTTCTTCCGATGTGTACAAAACAGTATACCCGACACTCGTAGACGGAAAATATGACAGCGAATTTCCATACAGCAGCTCATCGAAACAATTGGAAGAAATCAGCAACTGTGTGAAACTTTTAAATACACTTGCTTTTTACTCTAGTTATATTTTCCCTTCCGACTCAAAATTAAAATTAAAAGACCTTTCCGAAGATTTAATCGAAAAAAAAGCCAATTCAAAAATTTATTTCAACCACACTGCATCCGGTACTGCTACCGTAATTTATGCAAGGGACAGAACCGTGGGATTACTCACATGCGCTCACATAATAGACTTCGCTGATACCGTCATAACTTACTTCAAAACTTCGAGTGGTGGAAACACTGAATATGTGCAGAGCATTTCCTTTAAGGAAAGGCAATCGATTTATGTAACAGATCTGCCGGAGTTCGGCGAAGTAGAAATTATTTTAATCAATAGAGCACAAGACATTGCACTCGTAGGAAGAAATTTTTTAAACGCCTATGCTTCAACAATTCCTACGTTTGACTATCCGATTGGAGAAGCAAGAGAACTGGATTGGGGTTCCTTCGTTTACGTATTCGGTTATCCGATGAATTATAAAATGGTAACTAAAGGAATTGTAAGTAGCCCAAATAAAAATGGTAAAGGATCTTTTCTGATTGATGCCGTATTCAATAGAGGTTTCAGCGGTGGAATCGTATTAGCGATAAGAGACGGTGTCCCTCATTTTGAGTTAGTCGGACTCGTACGTGCTGTTCCAGGAGAATATGAATATATATTAAAGCCATCGCATTCCAATGAGCAGATCGAATACAATCCATCAATACCTTACAAAGGAGATATTTATGTCGATCAAAAAGTTAGTCTAAGATACGGTATCACAAGAGCAATAGCGATTGAAGAGGTAATTGAATATCTTAATGACAATAAAGACTTCTTAATACAAGAAGGATATTATTTAGATAATTTTTTTAATAAATAAGTTTTATTTTCTACTTCAAAAATCTGCAAATCACTTAAAAAATTTCTCTTTTTATCAGAGGCTTTCTATTTAATAGTATTACTTTTAATTATATTTATAAAATATTTCTTGTTTTTAAAAATTTAATTAACTAATTTAACTTTAAATCAGTGTTTTTAACGCAATTTTATTTTTCAAATAAAGGAGAGTAATATGGCAGACGACAAACCAAAACCTATATTAGGAGAATATCAGGGAAATCCAACTATTACAATTTTTATTAATAATAACGAGAGCTACAAATTCTCGTTCGGACTTGGAAAAGCAAGAGCAATTTTAGATTACCTTGACGATATTAAGAAGTTTGTTTCAGAGCATGAGAAAGAGAAAAAATAATTACTGATGTTAGGTTTATTCTCTTGGTGTTTAAAAAACGCTCCGGCTGAAAATCCAAATTAAAATTGGGCATATACTATTGGTGTATGCCTTTTTTTTCTCATGTGCTATTAAATTCATTTTGATTAATACTCTTAACCAAGTAAATAATCCCACTTAAAAAGAAATGACAATAAGCAAATACAAGCACATTATTTGGGATTGGAACGGAACTCTCTTTGATGACGTCGATTTGTGCATCGACATAATGAACAAGATGTTAATTAAATACAATCTAAAAACGATCACGCGCCAAATTTACAGAGATGTCTTTACTGTTCCAGTAATAGATTATTATGAGAAACTAGGATTTGATAAAAACGACGGGACGTTTGCTGTTGCCGGTAAAGAGTTTATCGATCGCTATGAAGAACGCCGCGAAGAAGGACGTCTCTATCCACATGCATTAGAAGTGCTGAAATTAATAAAAGAAAAAAACATCAATCAGTCGATCCTCTCCGGTTACTATCAAGAAACTCTGAACGAAATAATTCCTTATTATAATCTTAAAGAATATTTCGATCACTTAATCGGCCTAGGTGATATATACGGCGGCAGCAAAATCGATAACGGAAAATATTTTATTAAGCAACTCGGATATGAAAAAGGAGAGACTTTATTAATAGGTGATACACTCCACGACTTTGAAGTTGCAAAAGCAATCGGAGCCGACTGTTTGTTAATATCACATGGTCATCAATCACCCGAACATTTACGAACCAGTGGGGTCGAAATAATAAATAGTCTTTCAGAATTACTGTAGATTTTTTTACATCCCCAATTAATTTTGATTTTTCAATAATTATTCATAAAATTGTTCATACGGGCAGCGTTCTACTTCTCAACCTTTACTTTTTCAGAGTTTAGGATGGTTTTAGGCGCTCTGCTCAAAGTTATTTTTATTTTTAACGGAGGTTTTTTATGGCAGAGCGTGAAACCGGAACCGTTAAATGGTTTAATCCTTCCAAAGGTTACGGTTTTGTAACTCGTGATCAGGGCGGTGACATTTTTATTCACTTCAGTTCAATCCAAGGCGAAGGATATCGCACTCTAGAAGAAGGTCAAAAAGTTGAATTCGTAGTGATTGATGGACAAAAAGGCCCCCAGGCTCATGAAGTTTCAGTTGTGAAATAGCGAAAATATGACTAACACAACAACGGGCGGAGTTACAAATATTGACTCCGCTTTCTTTTTTTGTACCGATCTCAATTCAATTTTCTATTCAATAATAACCGGAACATTATGAAATTTTCACAGATCAAAAAACCGAAACAAGACGAACATTCGGAATATTTTAACCGTTATATTGATTTAGTCCCAGATGAAAATATTCTTGAGCTGATGCAAAATCAAATACTCGAGACAATGAAATTTTTCGAACAGATAAACGAAGATAAATCAAATTACAGCTACGCTGAGGGAAAATGGAGTATCAAGGAAGTACTTGGTCATCTCATCGATACTGAGATAATATTTGGGACTCGTGCATTGCGAATTGCCAGAAATGATAAAACACACCTCCCGGGTTTCGATGAAAATGAATTTACAGCGAATGCGAATTTCAATTCACTTAGCTTTACGAATTTGTTAGAGTTATTTATATTAATAAGAAAATCCACAATCGGTTTGTTCAAAACATTTTCTGATGACATGTGGATTAGAAGAGGTACTGTTGATAATAAAATTCTTTCAGTACGTTCAGTTCCGTATATTGTGTTCGGTCATGTCATACATCACCTAAAAATTATTAAAGAAAAATATTTATAAATATAGAATATATGTTGGTGATGGAATAATAAACACATGTAAAAGAGAATCGAAATGTCATTATTAGTTTTATCTTACCCGGAAATTGAAAAGAAAGATTATGATTGGATTCAATCTATCAGAGAATCCCACGACGAAAGATACTATAAAGTTGTAGAACCTCATTTCACAATTGTCTTTCCTACCTTTAATATCGATAAGAATATTTTTATAAATCATATAATTTCCAAAACGAAAAAAATCAAACCATTTTATTTCGTGCTTCGATGTGCAATGATTGTCAAAGATTCATTCAGCGATTACACAGATGTGTTCCTAATCCCCGAAGAAGGTTTTAGAATCTTCATAAAACTCCACGATTTATTGTATACAGGCCCACTTACCAAAGAACTCCGCCTGAATATTCCTTTCATCCCTCATTTGGGTGTGGCGAACAATAAGGACGCAAAAAAGTGCAAGAAATTAGCAGACAAACTAAATGGACAAAAAATAGAAATTGCTGGTTCAATAAATTCTCTCGATATTGTTTGGCATGAAGGGGAGAATACGAATACGCTAAAAAAAATATTCTATAATCCCTAAAATTTTCAATGGTTTTAAATTTCTTTAAATAATCCTACCACATCTTACATAAGTACCTCAACAATAATAGCTATCTTTATAAACTCTAGATTAGTTGCACACTTTATTGAAAGTATAACACAGAATGAACACTATATAAAATCGATAGAATTATATTATCACTATCAATAGATAATGATGATAAAATTTGGATTTATTTCGATAATGGGCTTAGATTATTTGATGGAACTGATTGGGGCGATTTTGAACCGGAGCTAGATTTAGCAAGTAAAATTAGAAACGGTAGGATTATTACTAATCCCATAGAATCCGTTGCTACGGATATTGACGGAAAAGTATGGATCGGAGTTGGTTCAACAATTTATTCTTTCGGCGGTTTATTCCTCTATCAAGATCATTCATTTAACGAATTTACATTACCGTCAAATAAAATAACGAACATACATGTAAGCAATAATGGAAATAAATGGATTGCCTTTTACGGGAGGTATCCAAATGGATACGCCGGAGCTCCTTCCCATGCATATATATTTAGTAAGATAAATACAAATAATGTTGCGATTTCATATAGGGGGTGGAATAGCGGAGTTCCTTCGGCTTTACTCATGTGGTTTACCACACAATCCAACGGTGATGTGTGGATTGCATCAAGAGATAAAGGTATAATAAAATATAAGGGAGGAAATCTGTAAATATTTCAAAATCCTATACCCACATTTTCACATTTACTTTTAAAAATAAATTTATGTAATTTTGACCTTGCAAAGGGGGGACTCCCGGGCTTCAAATTCAATTAACTTTTTAGTCTGTAACCCTGTTAAAGAGCTATTAAGGCATCATTTCCCTTCTAATGCAAGATTTGTTCTAATTTAACTCAAGGAACCCGATCTATGAAAAAGATTGTAAATCTTTTTGTTGTTGCATTCTTTATATTTCTTTTTCTTTCAGGGAAAGGATCAATTTATGCTCAAGGCAGGGGTGGACTAAGAGGAGTTGTAACAGACTCGACTAATAGTGAAGCTCTCGCATACGCCAACATTTATGTAAAAGAAATCAGTGCGGGTGCTTCTACCGATGTGCGGGGCTATTTTCTCATTCCATCAATTCCTGCTGGTAAAACTTACACCGTTGTTGCTTCCTATATCGGATACAATTCAAAAGAGTTTAGAGTGGAAATCGTTGAAAACAGGATAACCCACCTCGACATTGAGTTGAGTCAAACCGGTGTTGAATTGCAGACCATTGAAAAGGTAGGCGAAAAAATTATGGAGACTAATGCAACCGATATCGGTTTGCAGAGAATTGCTATACGAGAACTTGAGGCATTACCTAAAGGAGTTGAGACTGATCTTTTCAGATCCTTGCAATACATGCCGGGTGTTAGAACTACGAGTGATGTTTCCGCACGTTACTATGTAAGAGGAAGCGCAAGCAACCAAAACCTTGTATTGTTGGAAGGAGCAACTGTTTACAATCCGTTTCACGCTATGGGACTTTTCAGCGCGATTGATCCGGAGATTATTAATAATGTAGAATTTTACAAGGGAGGCTTCTCCGCCGAATACGGAGGTAGAATTTCTTCGGTGTTGAGTGTTTTACCTAAAGAGGGAAATAAAAACAACTTCGGCGGATCGGTAAGTATGAGTATGCTTACCAGTAAAGCCCTTATTGAAGGACCGATTCCGAACGGTTCGTTCGTTATTTCTGCACGTAAAAGTTATTCAACAGCAATACTTGATAAGTTTTTCAACAACAGAAATGCCCCGATAGACTTTTATGATGTCTTTTTCAAAGCCAACTATGCCGATCTCGACACGACAGGTTCTAAGTTTACAGTATTCGGTTTTTTAACAAATGATAATATTAAATACGATGATCCATTAAAATCCGATTACAAGTGGAACAATAACTTGTTTGGTCTTAAATGGTTTTATGTCGGTGATTCGCCTTTGTATATTCAACTCGGCGTCTCAATGAGCAATTTCAAAGGAGAAGTAATACCTAACAGAAGTAAAGCCAAACCGCAATTGAATAAAATCGGCGATGTTACCGTAAACGCGGATTTTAATTATATCTTTGATACGAAAGATGAAGTTCTTGTCGGTTTGGAAATTAAAGAAGTAAATACGGAAATGCATGTTGAAAACTCGAGAGGTGCGGTTTCCGACATAGGGGCAAACGGAACAAACTTAAGCTTCTTTGCAAAATATAAATTTCTACGTTACGAAAATTTCGGTGTTGATATCGGCGCCAGACTACTTCTTACCAGACTCTCTGCGGGAGGCGGTAATAATAATCCTTTCGAACCGCGTGTAAGTTTAACCTACCGAATCTTGCCCCAGATAGCTCTTAAAGCAGCTTATGGCGTTTATCAACAGGATTTAACGACATTAACTGATGAAAGCGAAGTAATTTCATTATTCGAGCCATGGATTATTGTACCGGAATACTTGGATCCAAGCCGCGCTACTCATTATTCTGTAGGTGTAGAATTAAATCCCCTTGAAAATGTGTCGCTCGAAATCGAGGGTTACTATAAAGAGATTGATAATTTACTAGCCATAAATCAAAATAAAATTTACTCAACCGATCCCGATCTTGTTGCAGGCACAGGTGAGTCGTACGGTCTCGAAATAATGGCGAAATTCGATCCGTCTATTTTCCGGTTCAGTGCTGCGTATACTTTGGCATGGGCTTATAAAGAAGTTGAAGGATGGTTGTATTACCCACGTTATGATTCCCGACATACTTTAAATCTATCATTTGAAGTAAACTTAGGTGCAGGCTGGCAAGCAAGCCTTCTTTGGAATTACAGTTCAGGTCTCCCTTTCACACAACTTGTAGGTTACTATGACAAACTTTATTTTGATGACCCGAACGATCCGAGCAATCTGGTTGATCCTGCCAGACCATATGCATTACTCGGTGATCTCAACTTAGGTAGGCTACCCGATTATCATAGACTAGACTTTACGGTGTCGAAGAAATTTCCGCTCTTCTTTATGGATTGCGATTTCAGCTTCAGCATGCTGAATATTTACGATCGAGCAAACATTTTCTATTTCGACCGTAAAACAGGAGAGCGTGTAAATTCACTTCCGTTTTTACCAACAGCAACATTGAGGATTGTATTATGATGAAGAATATAATTTTCGGTTTGATTGCAGTAAGTGCAATCGCTCTTTGCTCATGCGAAGACGAATTTGATCCATACGGCGATCTAAGAGATAAATATATTTTAAACTGTGTAATCAATAACGATACTACAACACAGTATGCCACTATCTCAAAAAGTTATCTTGTTGAATCATCAAATCCAGCATCGTACACAGAAGATCCGTCTATTAGCGGTGCGGAAATAGTAATTTCTTACAATGATTCTGCAAGAACTTTTAGTGAAGAAACTATTGAAAGACAAGATTTATCCCGTTATACAAATCTTGCGAGAATTTATTCTACACACAATTTGAGAGCTGAATCCAATACGGAATACCATCTTTCAGCATTACTCCCAGACGGGCGGAGGTTACGGGCAATAACAATAGCACCACCACCGGTAACTTTTCAGACAATAAGCGATACTCTTATCCCGCCTGTTAATAAAGATTGGGTGGCTGTGTACTGGCAAATACCAAGAGTGGATTTATACGTCGCATCAGTTTTTAAAATATATTACTTTAAAAGAGAGAATGGTATTAATGTACGTTATGAAAAGCGGGTGCCGGTAAAATATATACAACAAGGAAATGAATATATCCCCCATTTCCCCGAACCGTCATATTCAACTATGATCTATGTGGAAATGGATGCATTTACCAGAGCATTGCAGGAAATTTCAGAAGGCGACCCCAATAAAGAAAATTACACAATGCTTGCTTTCATTCTTGAAATAAGGGTTTACGACGAAAACATGACAAGCTATTACGCAGCACAACGCGAAGTCGCGGAAAGCTTCACACTAAAAGTTGATGAATCCGATTTCTCCAACATTGAAGGAGGATACGGTATTTTCGGTTCATATTGTTTGCAGAGGAAAGCAATTAAATTCAGTCACGCATATATAGAATCGTTCGGTTATATACCGGGCTTAACGGAATAGTCATTCAGAAAAGCTCTTTTGTACAGTGAATAATCTGTATAAAGAATTGTCAAAAAATTTATATGAATCAAAAATGATAACCAACAAAATATTTCTTTTCTTAGTATTTACATTAGCTTTGTTGGTAAGCCGTTGCGAAAAAGATATCTCTACAACTCCACCGGATAATTCGGTTTATAACGGGAAGATATTATTTGATTCCAATCCTCAAGGAGCACAGATATTTTTAAATGGGGATAACACAGGGAAAACTACACCCGACAGTATTGCATACTTAGAGCCCGGCATATATTCAACAACGTATCGTTTGTCACCCTATTTAGACATTGTTGATACTGTTGAAGTGGAAGAAGGGAATCCCACTTTTTTTTACAAAAACTTTTTTGAGGACTCAAGAAATTTCGGTGAGTTAATGTGCTACTCCGAACCATCAGGTGCTTTAATTTCCATTAATGATTCGAGTACCGGGCTATATACTCCTGCATTGCTTGAATTACTTTGGCCTGGTATACATAAAGTAACCTGCTCGTATCCCGAACATAGAAATGCAATCAAATATATCACGGTTTACGGCGGTGAGTCGAAAACTGCAAGTTTTTACCCTCAGGATACTTCTATTTGCGTAGATTATAATTACAGTAATTCCGAATTCCCTGCAGTCCATACAAGTTGTGTTGCGGTAGATCATAACAATGTAATATGGATTGGTAATTACCCGGGTGGAATAGTGAAAATAGAAAACGGAATCTGGTCATTTCTCAACCCCAGCAATTCCAACCTTGTAGATAATTCAATTACATGCATCGAGGTAGACAATCAAAACAATAAATGGTTTGGAACGTCCACCGGTGTTGTTCGAATCGATGCTGATAACAATATGGCAATTTTTACTCATGTTGGAAACAGCCAATTCGATAATATAATGGCAATAAATTGTGACAACGACGGCAATACTTGGATTGCTTCAACTAATTACAACACAAGACGAAAATTATGGAAATACGACGGCACCAACTGGACCGATTGGGACTTCCCAACCGGAAGAGTTATAGTATCTCTTGAAACGGATTTGGAAGATAGGCTCTGGATTGGTCGTGACCAGGGGCTAGTTGTATTTGAAAATGGTGAATATGTAACTCCTCCCGGAAATTATACCGAGTCCGACGCAATGATCAAAACTTATTCAATCGAATCGATTGCGGTAGATGAACTTGGTTTAATCTGGATTGGTACAGGATCACCGCTAAGCGGTCCCGGCGGTTTATTCATTTTCGACGGAGTAAATTATAATCAAATTACATTACCACGAAATTACATTTCACATATCAATATCGATTATAACGGGAATAAATGGATTTCATGTCATGGTAAATATCCTAACGCCACGATTACAAATACAACTCCAGTATTGATTAAAATTAATCCTGAGTACAACATAACATCATACACAATTGAATCGACAAAGATTGCATCTGGTTTACTTAAATGGTCGGCTACCGAAACTAACGGAAATGTTTGGATTGCATCGAGAGATAAAGGTATTATAAAATTCAAAGTAGCAAATTTATAAGTGGGAAATAATTCGTATTACATGTAAAGTTATATAAAAATTATCTTGACTTAAGAGAGACATTTGTTATGAGAAAGTTTATCGTTCAACTTGTACTGCCGTTACTGGGTTTAATATGTATCTTTATTTCATGTGAAAAGGATATTTCTACATCCCCATTGGCAGACCCGATTTATCACGGAAAAATATTGCTTGATTCCAACCCCCAGGGTGCCGTTATTTTTATTAACGGTGACAATACTGGTAAAGTTACTCCCGACAGTATTGGTTATCTTGAACCTGGCTTTTATCAAATTAAAATGCGTCTCAATCCTTACCTCGATATCGTCGACTCACTTAATGTTTCGAATGATGTCGTACAAGAATTTACTGCTGATTTCTACGGTGATATACGCAACTACGGAAGCATCACGGTTAACTCCGATCCTTCAAATGCCTTGATTTACCTTAGAGACTCAAGTTTAAACTTGAGAACTCCTGCTACCATCGACCACCTATGGCCGGGTTTATATAACATTGCTTGTACATATCCTGAACATAGGAAGAAAAGCACTTATGTTTTAGTAAGAGGCGGTGAACATAAAAGTACTTTTATTACTTTGCAGGATACTTCGATCTTTGTCGATTATTTCCCGGGGAATTCAAATTTCCCGGCAGTACAAACTATCTGTATTGAAATTGATAACGAAAGCAATAAATGGGTTGGTTTACCAGGTACCGGGCTGGTCAAATTTCGAGAAGAATCCACTGTTCATTTCAAAGTAGCAAACTCCGATTTACCGAATGATTTTATTAACTGTATTTCAATTGATGCACTAAACAGAAAATGGGTAGGAACTTCAAAAGGATTGGTTATTATTGATGGTGACAATTGGACGGTCTACACAACTGAAAATTCCTACATCCCGCATGATTTTATAACCGCGATAGCATTCGATTCACAGGGCAATGCATGGATTGGCGCAACCGATCCGAACATTGCAAGATTACTTTTAAAATTCGATGGTATAAATTGGACAAGTTATAACGCTCCGAATTTAATCACATCTCTAGCAGTTGATAATAACAACAGAGTATGGGTAGGGCTAAACATCGGATTCGGAATTTTCGAAAACGATAATTGGGCCAATACAGTCCCCTATTGGGGCACCCCTCTCGCTTCACAACCGATTGAGTCGATTGCTGTTGATTTTGATGGACGTGTTTGGGTAGTTGCCGGCGGAGTCGGATATGGCAATACCTATACACCAGGTGGACTGTATGTGTTTGAAGGAGACAGCTATGAAAAGAAAGCCCTTCCAGAGGATTTAATTTCTCATATAGAACTGGCACCGAATGGGAATAAATGGATTTCGTGTCTCGGTCGGTATCCATTAAACTTTGTTGAAGAGGCACGTGTAATATTGATGAAAATCGACAATGCAGGGAACATCACTCCTTTTAGAAAAGGAGTAGATAAAATTCCTGCCGATTATCTGCGTTATTCTTCATCCGCTCCCAATGGCGATCTTTGGATCGCTACACGCGACAGAGGAATAATAAAATTCAAGGGGGCTAACTTATAAATTTGATCCTTTAATTACAGTCTATTCAGTGTAACAATCCATATTTAGTGAGTTGTCTGTAAAATAATAATTAGACCGGCAAGAACATGAGGTTAATTTATAATTATAATTTTATTTCCTATTTACCGATTCTAATTTTATTTATTGCAGTTATATCCTGCGACAGAGAAGTATCGACAACCGAGCTTGACAATCAAATCCATACAGGGAAGATTATACTTAATTCTACTCCGCCAAGCGCGTATATTTATCTTAACGGCGATAACACCGGTAAATATACGCCTGACAGTATTTTGTTTCTTGAATCCGGTGATTATCATGTTGTTTTACGAAAAGAATTGTTTCTTGATACGTCTTTTACTGTTAAATTGGAAAATGATATCACCGAATACATTTATGTAAATTATTATGAAGATGCGCGCAACTATGGCACGATCGAATGCTTAACAGATCCACCAGACTGCGAAATCTACATTAACGACTCATTAACCGAGCAAAAAACACCTTATATTTTTGATTTTATTTGGCCAGATCACTACGAAATCAAATATTCATACCCGGTTCATCGAACCGATAGTATTAGGATAACTGTTCATGCACAAGATACTAGCTTTGCTTACCTAGAATTACAAGATACTACTTATGCAGTCGATTATTCAAACAATAATTCAGAATTTCCAACTGGATTATGCTGGGCTGTTGCTGTTGATGAGAACGATCTCAAATGGATAGGAACCAGAGGAAAAGGATTGGTAACTTACGACGATAAAAATTGGACGATTTACAATGTGCAGAATTCGATACTCCCTTCCGATTTCATTAACTGTATAACAATTGATAAAAGAAACAGGAAATGGATCGGCACATTAAATGGTCTTGTTTTGATTGACGAGAATGGTACGTGGAGACTTTTCAATACGGATAATTCATCCCTCCCGAACAATTATATCACCGAAATTAAAGAGGACTCAAAAGGGATAATTTGGATTGGTGCTTCAGAACCAACCGGAGCTAAAGCCTTATCAAAATATGACGGTATTTCTTTCACAAATTATGAAGTCGATAAATTGATAACTGCTATGACCATCGATAAAGAGGATCGCATCTGGATTGGATTGGACGACAAAATACAGGTCTTCGACGGCAACATGTGGGTACCCGAATTGACAGACACTATGAGGACTCAAGGGAAACTTATAGATGCCCTGGCATGTGATCAACGCGGACGAATATTATTCGGAATTAGGACTAAGTATGTTAACGATCCTACTGCTCCAAATGGATTATATGTCTACGATAAATCCGATGCATCTCTCAAGCGTGTGGCAGGAATGCTTGTTTCGCACATCAATATAACAGACAATGGGAATATCTGGATATGCGTGTGGGGGAAATTCCCCAGACCCGATAAGCCTACATTCGTACCAATTCTTTACAAAATGGATCATGAATTCAATATAATTGAATATACGATGGATTCAAGTACAATTCCCGGCTTTTTTCTAGTATGTTCCGCTGCGCAATCGAACGGGGATCTATGGCTTGCTTCGCGCTATACCGGGATAATAAAATTCAAGGGAGCAAATTTATAGGTATACTTAAAAACAAAATTGTTTAATTTGTTTTTTTTAGCAACATTTTTCATGTTCGTTCATCTATTACAGTAAATTTCGAGCCAATTGAGAAATTGATCAATTCAAAAGAAAAAAATTATCAATACTTTAATTTGTAGATAATACTCTTTACGGGAAAACGGATATGCGCAATTTAAGATTTCTATTACTCGGTTTAATTCTATCCTCAATCACTTTAATGATATCATGTGATAAACAGGTTTCTGTCTCAGAACCATTATATCCGGCTCATGATACTAAAATTATCATTGAAACAGAACCGCAGGGTGCAACTATTTTTCTTAACGGGGATAACACAGGTAAAGTTACACCCGACTCAATTCCTCACTTGCCTCCGGGAGATTACCTAATAACTCTTAAAAA
>CAZKNM010000073.1:0-16355 GCA_964554135.1 uncultured Melioribacteraceae bacterium | reverse complement strand
TCGTCAAATTCTGCGTCGGTAATTATTGTTTTAATTATAAAGGTTGTAATTTTAGCATCTGCAGATTTGTACCGAACAACGCTATAAAACGTACTGCTGTCTGATCTTGGTTTTGCATTTAGGTGAACGCTCAAGAATACATTTTTACTGTTGCTCCATGTTACAGTTGATGAATCTTTGTGGTATCCGATTTTATCGAAGTATAAAATCACATCTGAGTTATCGTACAACTCAAACCGAAAACCGCCGGAGGTGTTTGTTTCGTTAATAAAATTCTTTCCTTTGACTGTGACTGATACACCTGTAATCGGTTGAAACGGAACAGCTGTTGTTTGAACAATTCCTTCAATTGTGTGAATAGTGTTATCGGGATTGAACGGATCCAATAAGTTATCGCGAGGGGCGTCGCACGAGAAAATGTGCAGTAGAAGAAATATTGATAAGGATATGTACAAAGAAATTTTCATCCCGCACCACAAAATATTAATAACAATTTATCTTATCAAAGAACCAAAATCAACAACTTGAAACGATTGTTCTTTTTATTCCCACCTCTTTTTCAAAGTCCCACGATTCTGCAGAAAAACAATATTTTAAGAATGGTGCTTTATTC
This sequence comes from uncultured Melioribacteraceae bacterium, assembly GCA_964554135.1. Taxonomy (GTDB): domain Bacteria; phylum Bacteroidota; class Ignavibacteria; order Ignavibacteriales; family Melioribacteraceae; genus CAZKNM01. Next base: position 15,742 of record CAZKNM010000073.1, on the reverse strand, counting down.
TTATTTTTGTTTGGAAAGATCAATATTCATAAGTTATTTCGAAGCGAGAAAAAAATGAAAGTATTGGTCAGCTCAAGAAATCCTGTAAAAATTGAGGCTGTCGAAGACGCTTTTAGGAAGTATTTCGGCGATGTTGAAGTGATCGGGATAGAAGCAAAATCTCATGTGCCGCCGCAGCCGATAAACGATGAAACTTATATAGGCGCACAAGGCAGGGCTTTACACTTGAAAGAAATTAACGAAGCGGAAAACCTGGGAGCCGAATACTTTGTTGGAATTGAAGGCGGTATTGCCGAAGAGTTCGATAAATGGTTTGCGTTCGGCTGTATGTGCGTTGTTAACACGAAAGGAGAAGTCGGATTCGGAACCTCACCCCACTTTGAACTTCCGAAAAGTGTATCGGATCAATTACTGAAGGGGATTGAACTTAGCGATGTTATGGATGTACTTACAAATACGGAGAACTCCAAACAGCATAACGGTGCGATCGGATACTTTACAAACGGCGTTATGGATCGCAAAGAATTATATGTGCAGGGATTAATTGTCGCAATGATTCCGTTTATTCATAAAGAACTTTACTTTGAGTAAAGGGACGGAACAAAATTATGATTTTACAAAGTGAAAATTTAATGTTGCGCATGACCAAACCCGACGATCCGGAATTGGAGAGTCTCGTTCAAAATGCGGAAGAGCTGTATAATATGTCGGAGGTTAGGTTATACCCGGAGGGGATGCCGAAGGAAATAGCTTTCCGAATCGAAAAAGATGGCAAGCTTATAGGTGAAGTAAGATTTAAAACTGTTAAGTGGTATAACAGGAAAGGGGAATTAAGTATAATATTCAAGAAAGAATTTCAGCATAAAGGCTATGGCAAAGAGGTTCTTAAGACAATCATGAGATACGCTTTTGAGAAGATGAATCTGCATAGGCTGGAGTGCGAAGTTATTGATTATAATGAACCCTCCAAGAAGTTGGTTGAGAGCCTTGGGTTTGTTTTGGAAGGAAGACTGCGCGAGGGGAAGTATTCAGACGGAAAATATTATGATGTTCTTCGATACGGAATTTTGAGAAACGAGTATGAGAAAGAATATAATCGAATTAACAATAATGACTAATTACATACCCGAACTTATTCGGGTAAAAACTTGGGGAAATAATTATGAAATTAAAATTATATCAAGTAGATGCTTTTACAAATAAACTCTTCGGCGGAAATCCTGCCGCGGTGTGCCCGCTGGAAAAATGGCTAGACGAATCCGTAATGCAAAACATTGCATCAGAAAATAATTTGTCCGAAACCGCATTCTTTGTTAAAGAAGGAAATCGTTATCATATCCGATGGTTCACACCGAAAAACGAAGTTCCTTTATGCGGTCATGCAACGCTGGCGTCTTCTTTTGTTATTTTTAATTTTATCGAGAAAGACATAAACAAAATATTTTTCCAATCGAAAAGCGGAGAACTTATTGTTGAAAGAGACTCTGATTTACTTGCATTGAATTTCCCATCTGCTCAACCGTCAGTGTGTGAGATGAACGAAGTGCTGCTCGATCCATTTAATGAAAAACCGGTAAATGCCTTGTACGCAAAAGATACATATATGCTTGTGTTTGAAAACGAAAAACAGATTAGAGAAATGAAACCGGATATAAAAGCTTTAATGGATGTTAACGCTCATGCGGTTATTGTCACAGCAAAAGGAGACCAAGTAGATTTCGTTTCGCGATTCTTCGCCCCCAAGATTGGGATTGACGAAGATCCCGTGACAGGTTTTGCACATACCTTGCTTACTCCGTATTGGTCGAGTCAGCTGAACAAAAAGAAAATGCACGCGTTGCAGATTTCCGCACGAGGTGGTGAATTGTTTGTTGAAGATTTGGGAGAAAGAGTCAAAATTGCTGGTAAAGCTGTTTTATATTCTATCGGTGAGATTTGTTTATAAATTTGCAGGTAATAGGGAGGTTGATCTGATCATTTGCGTATCACGGCGATCCGTTAAACTCTTCCTAACGCAAGAGACGCATAGGGGACAAACTTCTCGCAGCTGTAGTAAAAACAAATCACACGTTTTTCTGTATCTGCTTGAGTTGATATGCTTTATTTGATGTTAATGAAAAGATTTATATATTAGGTAAAAATTGATAACAAAAATAGGTAGTTATTCCTTATATTTAATGTTAATAATCGGTAGATAAGGAAGGGAAAATCTGAGCTTTAATGGACTTTAAAGTTGATCAATACAACGATGTGTCGGTAATTACGGTTTTTTTGCCGCGTGCAACTTTAAAACATGCAGCGGGTTTTAAAGATTTTACGTTCGGCGTAATAAATACCGGGGCGAATAAAGTAATAGTAGATTTAGGTATAACCGAATATATCGACTCTACTTTTTTAGGCGCCTTAGTTGCGGCGTTGAAGAAAATAGTATCGAATAAAGGGGATTTAAGACTAGTTTATAACTCTAAAACCTCGACAATTATTTTTGAATTGACCAGCATGAATAAAGTGTTTAAAGTATATGGTAATCTTGAAGAAGCATTAAGCGGTTTTTCGGTAAGCGATTCTTCGAAGCAATCTCTTATTTGGAAATAAGCGAGATCATCCCCTTTCTTTTAATCTGTAAAAAATTATCCTTTCGACTTCTAATAACCTATAGGCTTGTCTTTTTTATTCGTTGTCCAATTCGATAATTTTATATACCTGATCGTTCATTCTAACTTTTTCACTGCAAGGGAACGTTATGTCGTCTCCGCGGCGAGCTGTATGTATTGATTGATCATCTTTCATCATCGAATTTATTCTTATTTCAACCACGCCGGTTGTCTTTCCTATTACGTATAAGTTGTCCCCGATATTTATTTCATTTGATGAAATTTTCATGTAAGCTATTTTGGATTTGTTATAATAGTTTAGAACTTTTCCCACAAACAACTTCCGGGTTGTTGCTTTACTTCCGTATTCGTTTGAGTAATCTTTTTCTCCCGGAGTGCCGAAGTAGAATCCCGAAGAGAAACCTCTATTATAAACTTCTGACAATTTTTTTATCAATCCGGCTTTCGCTTCTGAGGAAAGTTTGTTTTCGAAATAAAGATCGATTGCTTCGCGGTAAGCTGCGACTACTTTTGCAATGTATTCGGGACTTCTTTTCCTCCCCTCAATTTTGAAAGCATCGATGCCCGCCCCAATTAATTTATCAATAAAATCGATTGTGCATAAATCGGTCGGGGAGAGTACGTAGCTCTCGCCGATAATCAGCGAATGCTTTTCTTCTATATCTACAATTGAGTACTCTCTTCTGCACGGTTGCAGACATTCCCCTCTGTTGGCGCTTTTACCGAAAACCTCATGACTTAATAGACATCGGCCGCTTTCTGCGATACACATTGCACCGTGTATGAAGGTCTCTATTTCTATGTTTGTATTTTTTTTGATCTCGATTATCTGTTCCAGAGTACATTCACGTGCTAAGACAATTCTTTTTGCACCGAGTTTTTTATAAAAACCAGCGGCATGGGAATTGGAGATCGAAGCTTGTGTGCTTACACAAAACGGGAGGTTGTATTCGACACATTTTTTAATAACAGACATATCCCAGCAGATTATCATATCTATACCGACCTCTTTTGCCGAAGTTATTATATTCTTGAGTTCATCAAGTTCGTGTTCATATACTATTGTATTTAATGTCAGATGAGTTGAAACATTATTCTTTTTGCATATATTAACTATTTCCGGCAGTTCAACGAGTTTGAAATTCTCAGCTTTCGCTCTCATGTTTAATTTATCTATTCCGAAGTAAACAGCATTCGCTCCCGATTTGATAGCAGCCGTAAGCATTTTCCAGTCACCGGCGGGTGCTGCTAATTCCGGTTTTTTGTTCTTACTCATTTCTTTCCCTATTTTTAGAGATAAAATAAACAACTAATACATAAAATGTCATCAGCATTCACTACATATACGGGTCATTCGATACTACTACAAAGGATGCTTTAAATTCATCTGACGACACCTTTTTATTTTTAGGTTTTTCTTATATTATTTTATTATGATATTTTTGTTAACTTACTAACGCATAACTTTTCTTCGGCTTGGGATGAGTAGTAATATTAAACACTTGAAAGAATTGCTTGATCATATTAATGCAATCGTATTGGTTACGGATTGTGACGGTAAAGTACTGCATGCAAACAAATTGTTTTTAACTGCCTTTAAACTTTCACAAAAAGAGCTAAGCGGTAAGTTTTATGATAAATTTGTTTTATATGATGCGAAAAATAATCCGCTAAATGCTGATAGATATCCTTTCGTAATCGCAGCAGCGAAAAAGGAATCTATTACTAATGACAAGTGTAAATACATTTATAAAACCGGGGAATTCAAATGGTTCAGTATTAATTCCATTGTTACCTATAATAACAACAAGCAAGTAGATTCGGTAGTAAATACTTTTTGGGATATTACAGAGAGGATGGAAGTAGAGCAGTATCTTAATGAGACATTAGAAAATATAGGATCTGTGTTGTTTTCAACAAATGCCGATGGAACCGAATATCTTTTTATTTCGGACACGGTTGAGCATATTTTTGGTTATTCTCCTAAACAAATATATGAGAAGAGATTCACCATTTTGAAGACGATTAATCAAGCACATTTTGCTGATTATAAGGCTTTTATACGAAAATTAAAGGAAGGCAAAGAAGCTGTTGTTGAGTATCAGATAACCGATAGATTCGGTAAGTTTAGGATGATCCGACATTATGGATTTCCTATTGTTGAAAAGGACGAAGTAAAACGAGTAGTGGGTATTATACAAGATATAACGGGCGAAAACAAAGTCCGCAATGAACTTGAAAGATCCGAAGAAAAATTAAAAATGCTGGTTGAAACAGCCGGCGATTTGATCTTTATATTAAATAATGTCGGCCATTTTATCTTGGTAAATAAAAACGGTGCCGGATCTTTGGGATATAAACCCGAGGAAATGATTGGGAAACACTTTTTCGAATTTATTGATGAAAGCAATAAAGATGAAATTGCACGGGAATTTGAAAAGATTTTAAATACCGATGGCATTAATTCTTTTGAGACTTTATTTCTCGACAAAGAGGGGAATGAAATTGTTTTTGAAATACAAGCTAGGTCGACTAAAAATAACGGCGATGTATCCGGCCTTTTGAGTATCGGGCGAAATATTACTGGTCGCAAGAAGGATGAAGAGAAGTTGATAGAGCTTAATACCAAATTGGTTGAAGCCAACAGAATAATATCAATAGAACGGGAAAGAGCAAAACATCAAATAACCGTACTTGAAGAAGTAAATAAACTGAAAAGCCAGTTCGTATCAAATGTATCTCATGAACTGAGAACACCTCTTGCGTCGATTGTCGGATTTGCCGAAACCATTTCATCCGATACTGATCTTCCTCGGGAGATGGTTCTGGAGTTCAGTAAAATAATCCTGACCGAAGGGAAAAGATTGGCGAAGCTTATAAACGATATTTTGGATTTTTCGAAATTAGAAGTGGGAGAAGAGGAACTTAAAAAGACGGATTTCGATTTAATAGAATTATCCAACGGTCTTGTAAGAAGTTATTCTCTTCAAGCGGAGGAAAAGGGATTAGAAATAGAAAACAAACTGCCGCAAGCGGAGATAGTCATCAATGCGGACAAGGATAGAATCGCCAACGCTATTGGGCATCTTTTATCTAATGCTATTAAGTTTACAGAGGAAGGCGGGAAAATTACCGTTATAATTCAAGATTTTTTAAAAGAGGTAGAGATCATTATTAGCGATACCGGTATTGGTATATCTGAAAAAGCTATTCCAAATTTATTTCAGAAATTCGGCAAAGTGGATAGACCAGGTGCTCAAGCACCCGGGGCGGGTTTTGGTTTGGTCACCGTTAAAAAAATTGTTGATTTACACAAGGGGGTTATCCAACTTAAAAGCGGGGTGGATAAAGGAAGTACTTTCATTATACGTTTACCTAAAAAATAGTTAAGAGGTACAATTTGGAAAAATTAATATTCATTGTAGACGATGAAGAGTCTATATTAAAGATGCTTACACACTGGGTAAAGAACCAGTGGAATTATAAGGTAAAAACTTTTGTAAACGGTACGGATGCCGTCGAATCCATCGCCGAAGAACCCGACCTTGTATTGCTTGATATTATGCTTCCCGATATAAACGGTAATGAGGTTTTGAAAAAAATTAAGCAAACAAATAAAAATTTACCGGTAATAATGCTTTCAGCGCAAGGGAGTGTTGAGGTTGCTATAGAATCGATCAGGTTGGGAGCTTACGATTACTTTCCGAAACCGATAGATAAAAATCGTTTGGAGCAAGCAATAAGAAACGCAATAAGAAATTACGACCTTGAACGCGAATTGATAAAGTTGAAAGAAGATATACGGAAAGAGTACAGCTTCGATAATATTGTTACTGCTGATCCCAAGATGCAGGAAGTGTTTAAAATGATGACGAAAGTTTTGGATAATGATATAACGGTACTTATAAATGGTGAAAGCGGTACGGGTAAGGAGCTTATAGCAAGGGCAATTCATTTTAACGGGAAGAGAAAAGACTACCCGTTTGTTGTTGTAAACTGTGCCTCGATACCGCGGGAATTACTGGAGAGCGAATTGTTTGGTCATGAGAAAGGAGCATTTACGGGAGCTCATCAGAGGAAGATTGGAAAATTCGAGCTCGCAAACGGCGGTACTATATTCCTGGATGAGATAGGCGAAATGGAAATGTCTTTGCAGGCAAAAATATTGAGAGTTATTCAGCAAAGAGAATTTGAGAGAGTCGGCGGAAACGAAGTAATTAAAACCGACGTGAGAATAATTTCAGCAACTAATATTGACTTAAAAGCGGCTGTGGATAATAAAGAATTTAGAGAGGATCTTTACTATCGATTAGCCTCGTTTCCTATCAATATTCCACCGCTTAGAGACCGTAGAGGTGATATAATTATTTTGGTCAATCATTTCATTGATCATTTTAAGAAAAAGTTGTCTAAAAACATTAAAGGGGCGAATAGAACAGCGTTAAAGCTATTATATGATTACGATTGGCCTGGAAATGTTAGGGAATTGGAAAACACTATTGAGCGGTGCATCATACTAAGCGACGGGGAATCGATCGATCCCAACGTACTACCGTCTCCGATAGCATTGTCAGACATAACCTACAGTAGTGCAGCATTCGACGGGCCAATGTTTGCTGACGGATCACCCATTATTCCATTCGAGAAACTTAAAGAGGAAGCTATCAAGCACGCCATTAAAGAAACAGATGGGAATATCGTTGAGGCTGCTAAAAAACTACAGGTAGGACGCGCAACACTTTATAGATTGATGGAAAAATATAAAATAACCACAAAGAGAAAATAAGTTTTAAAAAATAGAAGGGGACAAAAAGTGAATATTGTTGAAGAATTGATTGGTGACGTACTAGTTGAGATTATCAATGTCGATAGAGCGTCTTATAATGAGGCCGCGAAATTTAAAGAAATGTTGGATGAAAAAATTAAAAGTGGAACAACAAAAATAGTGGTTGACCTTACTGCCTGTGAGTTTATAGATTCAACTTTTTTAGGTGTTTTGGTTTCTGTTTTACGAAAGGTTTCAAAAGAGCAAGGGGATCTTCGTCTTGTTGGTTTTAAACCTGCAGTTCGTGCCATGTTTGAATTGACCAGGATGTTTAGAGTATTTGAGTCTTATGAAGACCTTAAAGAAGCTGTTGATAGCTTTAACAAATAGAATTATTCCCACACTTTGGTAAAAGGAATTGGAGTGGAAGAAAAAGGAAGCATCAAAGCGAACGGGACAATTTTACTGGTTGAAGATGAAGCTAATATAGCCAAGCTTTATCACTATAATTTAACCAAAGCAGGATTTAGTTGCGAAGTTGCAAAAAATGGTGCAGAAGGTTTTGAAAAAGCAAAATCTGTTAAACCCGATCTTATAATAAGCGATATTATGATGCCCAATGTTGATGGATATGAATTTAGAAAAATGCTGCTTGCTGATTCGGAGTTGAAAACCATTCCCTTCATATTCCTAACAGCTAAAGGGGAAGAAGAAAGTATTTTGTTGGGATATGAGTTGGAGATAGAGGACTATCTAATCAAAACATCGAGCCCTAAAATTATTATTGCAAAAGTCACCGCTATTCTGAAAAGCTTGGAAAAGGAAAGAGGGAAAGTCGTCGGCGAAGTGCAAAAAGCGGCAGATACAATGGGTGCGAAAGTCGTTCCAGATGAGTTTCCTAAATTGGAAGGTTTCGTAGTTAAACATTGGCATATGCCGTATAAAAATGTTCCAGGCGGTGATTTTATTGATTATATAAAAATAGACGATGAAAATCTTATTGTTGTACTTGGGGATGTTATGGGGAAAAGATGGGGCGCTTGGTACTTTGCAATTGCTTATGCAGGGTATGTTCGAAGTGCGATAAGAATGGTTCTTGAATCAACTCAAGATTTGGTGCCGAGCGAAATTCTTAAAAGAGTAAATGATGCAGTATTCCGTGATGAGAGAATTTCCGAGGTTTTCATTACTTTATCCGTCGTAGTCATTAATCATAAAACCAATAAAGCTTTGTACGGCGGTGCAGGCGATCTCCCGATAGTATGCAAAGGCGATGATGTTACTACGATTAAATCTAAAGGACTTTTACTCGGATTCAGCAAAGAAGGGGATTATAAGGATTATGAAATTGATTTGAAAAGCGGCAACGAAATATATCTTATCACCGATGGAATAATCGAATCCCGTAATAAGGAAGGTAAAATGATGGGGCAGGAAGGTCTGGTAAAGATAATTTCGGAAATAGATTCCAATGGAGATTCGTACGAAATGTTTCAAAAAGGAGTAATAGATTTTACCGGGAATGATTTTGAAGATGACGTGAGCTTGGTGTTTATTAAGTCTTTGTAAAATATTGTGCTTCCAATACTCGCCTCTTAATAAACTCTATCTGTTCTCTAGTTGAAGTTACTTGTCTATAAACTTCCACAATATTTTCTTTAGTTATTTTGTTAAAGTCTTCTTCACGCGGCAGGATTAATAAACCCCCCATATCAACAGCGCCAGGACTGACAATGATTTTGGATTGACCCTCTAGGAAAAAGTAGCTGGGTCTATGCTTGGTTCGGAGGAAAATAATTACCCGCCAGGATTTGTCATAATTAACCAGAATATTCATCGGAGGTTCTTGATGGTTTGGGTATATCTTGCTCATTATTAAGTATAGTTGGTTGAATCCTTTCTGCAGCTCTTCGACCGAATGGGATTCGAGAGAAATAAAATTCCTTAAATAATTTTTACTGAAATATATTTGCAGTTTATCATTCAACAAAATTGCTTCTGTATGGCTCTTTTTAACTCTATCGTATTCGTCGTCGATCGGCATAATGTTTTTGCTTCCTGCTTGAAAATGTAAATGTTCCGGTGTAGAAGCGCCGCATTCGGGTCCATTATAAAAAACAAAATGATGCCTATGTATATCTCTGCCTAGGAAAAGCATATCTTTGAAATGGTTGAGGATCAATTGCGGTTTCGGTGAAACAGATGGAATTGTAAAATGTTCCTGGAAGATAGGGTATGGATTGCACAAGATTAGATAATCTTTGTAATAGTGCAAAGCTTTTTGTTCAGCAGGTAGATTATTGTAGTGTAATATTGAGTTATCGGAATCAGTTAATGAGTTGGATAGATCTGTAGTTGTTGATTTTATTCTTTCTGGATTATGCTGAACCTTGATTATGAAATCACCATATTTTAAATCTTTTGTTTGAACCTGGAGAAGATTGTTGTAGTTGTCTTGTAAAAGTTGCCAGTTGTTCTTCTGGAATGCTAAAAGCGCATTTGCTCTGCTTGAGATGTCTTTTTCACTTGTATATTTTTTAAGTTCTTCTTCACCGATTATTATTTTATTCATTTTTTTGGTCTGTTGTACTTTTGCCGTGCAAGCAGCTCAATTGTACGAATTTTATCTTTATATGAGTTATATGTGTTTAATTTTTGAGGAGAAATGTCGGCATCGGAATTGCCCTCCCATCTTCTGCAGATGTAAATGGGTTTAAATATTCTGCCGATTTTAAACTTGCGTGAAATTGCTAGTCCTATGGCGTAATCTTCGCCGTAATTTACATTTGGGAATTTAATTTTTTTCAGAATTGGTGTAAAAAATGCTCTTGGAGCGCCAAGACCGTTTACACGCAATGCGTTGTTTCTTCCGTTTAGCGGAGTCCATTCTTTATGATCAACTATACCGGGAGGAAGTTCTTCCATGTTGAGATTGGTTAATCGGTAAGACCCGATTACCATTGCACATTTTTCCTTCTTGAAGGTGTCAACGATCTTTTGCAGCGCCGTTTCTTCACTGTATAAATCGTCACTGTCTAATTGAACGGAAAATCTGCCGCATTGAGGATGCTGTACCGCTTCGTTCCAGCAGCCGCCGATTCCGAGATCCCTTCGCATAGGTTTCAAATGAATTACTCGGTTATCTCTATCAGCTATGTACTCAATTATGTTTGTTGTACCGTCATCGGAATGATTGTCTATGACTATAACATTAAACTCGAAATTTGTTTTTTGTCTTAATGCAGATTCAATTGACTGTTGAATTGTTTTCATTCTGTTTTTCACGGGAATGATAACAGAGGCTTCGCAATTGAAAGCTCCCTCGGAGATATCGAGCTTTTTAAACTTCGGTTTCAAGTAGGCACCGATTTTCACCAGATGATCGGTTACGGCTTTTTCCATTTCGAGCTGTACATTTCTATTGCGTGGATTCACATAATCAAATTGTCTTTCATCTATTCTTCTTTTGTCTTTTTCCTCGACGCTGTAAAGGAACTCAGGTATACGTATGATACGGTACCGCTGTGAGATTCGCAGTCTTAGATCGTATAAACCGGCGAACTTGTAATTTTTTTTGTTTTGAACGACAGCTTTTCTTACCGCTTCGGTTTTAAGAAATAAAATTGGTCCAAAATTAAAATCATCTCTGAGGCTGCCGAATTGATGATCGATTAAGAGATTCTCGGTCAATCCGCTGAGAGTTGTTTCACGATAATTAGAATATAAAATACCTGTCTCCGTATTTTCCGCCACTTGGTAAAATCTGTCTAAACAGTATTTCCCTAATTCAATGTTACTATCCTTCGAGATATAAAAGATATATTCGGATTGGGAGTTTTTCGAAATAAGCTTCATAGCCTTACTACTGCGGAGATTATCTACCAATAAATTCTTACAGCCCTGTATTTTTGGCAGTCCTTTTTTCGGGATCATTAGAAAAATCTTGTTAACTAGCTCTGATTCCTGCAATGACGATATTAACGCTATTGTTTGTTTAGACCCGCTGAAAGGGATGAAAGCTGTAATTTTCTTCTTCATATTGTTCGATGTTTTTATTCTTTTCTACAAGTTATAAAAAAGAATTAATAGTGCAAACAATTTAGGAGGGATAATGACTATATAAAAGTTAGAATTCTAGGTTTAGTCCGCCCCAAAATTGCCGTCCTGCTTCGGGCAGGCTCCACTGGGTGTAATATAGCTTATCAAAGATATTGTTAATTCTAAGGAATGCTTGAAGTTTTACATCTTTTATCGGTTCAAATGAATGGGAAAAACGAATGTTGAAGAGCAAATAATCCGGAAGCTTTTGAAAATATTCGTTTCCGCTCTGTAAACCAAATTCCTTTCCTACATAATTGACTTCGATTACGGTATTGAATCTATCAAGGAAAGAGTGATCGAGTATTAATCCGGCAACGAAATTAGGTTTGTATTCAAGAGTGTCTTTGAATTCACCGTCCGGATTTTGAGCATATGCATTAAGATATGTGAAATTAATGTGAGCCGTGGTTGTTTCTGTTATGTCAAAATAAGAATTGAATTCTACTCCGAAAGTTCTTGTCCTATCTTTGTTTATTCTTTTGTATCTATTACCACTATCCGTCTGTACTACTGCTCTGATGATTCCATCTTTAAGGTATGTTAGAAAGAGGTTGAGATCCGCTTTTCCTTTTTTAAAATTGTAAGACAATCCGACCTCTCCGGAATATGCAACCTCAGCTTTTAATTCAGGATTGATAATGAATTTACCCAGCGCCCCCGAAAATGTTTCGCGAAGAGTAGGAAATCTTGTTTTTCTGCCAAAGTTAATCTGACCGTTTAATGATGGAGTAAAAGAGTAGACGAAAGATGAATTTATGCCGTAATCATACATCGGATCTTGGGAGGATTTATCTCCTGTCCTTGGAGTTATTGAACCGTCATAGCTTATACCTAATGTAGCTGTATATTTATCCTGTATAAATTGGTACTCGGCTCCAGTACTGAATACGTTTTGCGAGTATATTAATTCTTCTTCGAAATTTGTTGCGAGGAATTTTTCCTTATGAGTTGTTGTGTAACCGCTCGCAGCAAGTTTCAAGATAGAATTGAGCCCGAACAATTGTGTGAAATTTATTCTTCCATAAATTATTATGTCATCGTCTTTTTCTATATCGTCAAAATCAGTGAATGTGATATCCTTATATTGATCTATCTGCATCTTGAATTTTGAACCGGAAAGAGAATAAACAAGAATGGAATTTCGATTTTCTCCGAATCTATGTGTCCCGTTTATTATGAGTGTTAATTTTTGCCATAGGGGATATTGCCAGTAGCGCGGTTGGTCAACATCGGTTTCAGGCGGTACCCCCTTTTTCGAGGCTATGTATGAAACCGAAGCTCCCAAATCGAAAGTATTACTCAATTTATAGTTAAATCTTGCGAATGAATTGAAATGACTACTAAAGCTGTTAATTCTAGTCTGTGTCGGATTTGCTTGCGGATTATTATATGATTTCGGGAGCCGGTAACCATCGGTTGTTTTGTATGACATTGAAATCATATAAGAATATTTTTCATTGCCGTCTATCCAGTAGCCGGAATATTTTTGAAAGTTATTTTCACCTAACTGTAGCGATATTTTTCTCGGTGAGTAACTCGCAGAATATTCTTTCGAATTAATATTCACTACACCGGCAGGAGTATTAGCACCGTAAATAACGGAAGGTATTCCCCGCGTTACATTTATTCTTCCGATTGCATCGGTTGGAATTAGACTAAGATCAATCCTATTATCCCAAGGAATATTGAGAGGAATTCCGTCGAAGAAGAGAGCGATTTGTCTTTCGCCCGATCCGCGCAAATAAAATAAGGTTTCACCGCGTGAGTTAATTTGCAATTTCATTGAAGGGATGTATCTTGCAAGCTCACCAATGCTGCTTGCGTCCGACTTCTCAATTTCTCTGTTATCAATTTCGAGAACTGTCTTAGGTTCAAGAACTATTCCTCCCTTTACGGTTATTTCTTTTAGGTAGTAATGCTTAACCGAGTCTTCAACTTGTGAATGGGTGTCTAAGATAGTAAGTAGAAATGATGTGAAAAAGTAAAAAAAAATCTGAAGCTTCATGCAAAATCCGTTTATTCTAAGTATGCTTAGTTGAAAATTAAGGATATTCGATTGCTTTGTAAAATGCAATAATATGGAGCTATGTAGTATTCTATACTAGGAAGCTTACTTAAATAGCTTGCAGTAAAATTTGGGCTGTGTCTCTCATCAATGCATTAGTAATGCATAAGAGAATGTATAAATAAAGATTGAACATGATATTTTTACTTTGTAAATTAAACAGTTTTTAAGAAATCTCTCAATAATTTAAATGTAATTCATAAGGAGGAAGAAATGAAGAAAATAATCTCTCTAATAATTCTTTTCATTTTGGTTTTTGGAAGTAATACACTTTTTGCACAAAAAATGAATTGGATTATCGGCGGAAGAGCAGGATTATCAATCGGCAGCGGAGGAGGTACCAGCAGTGCCGGTTTTCAATTAGGTCCTAATGCAGAAATATTATTCGGCGGGGGCGATTTGGCTATTGGAACGGAATTTAATATTAATACACAATCGGGTACGCCCATAGAATGGGCTGATTATATCAGATATTATTTTAAAATATCGGGGTCAAAATTAAAACCATATGTCGGTGGAGGTTTCAGCATGTGGTTCATGACAGGAGGACCATATTTCGGATTACGTTTTGGAGGTGGGGTTAACTTTCCAATTGGAAATAAATTATATGTTCCTGTTGATTTAGTATTGGGACCGATATTCGTAACTGGTACATCGGTATTTTACGTTGCCATTACAAGCGGAATAAGATACGAACTTTAATGAGTTGGTTTGTTGAGATATGAGTGTGTTATATTTTGCAAAAAGATATTGATTATCGTTTAAAAACAAAGTAATTTAAATACGAGTGAAGGACATATAGTATGATAATTTACTATTTCTCAATAATTAATAAACTTACAACTTTATAAGGGGATGCTCTATGAAGAAATTATTATTCACATTTATTACATTGATCTGCATAGTCGGATTAGCCAATGCTCAGAATTTTGGTAAGGCAGGCTCTATCGAACTAAGCGGTCAAGTTGCTTTTTCAAGTTCGACTGCCGTTGCTAATGGTACAACGGACACTGAATCAGCCACAGTTTTTGAGATAGCTCCTTATGTTGGATATTTCATAATCGATGGTTTTGAGCTTGGGTTTATGCCATGGTTCACAATTTCAAAACAAGCACATGTTACTGATTCACGAACTCAATATTTGTTGTTTTTAGCCCCTTCATATAATTTCCTTCTGAAAGGTAATGTAGTTCCGTTCATCGAAGGATTAGTTGGATATACCGGCTATTCACAGGGCAGTTCAAAAGGAAGTGGAATAAGTTTTGGCGGCGGCGGCGGTATCAAGATATTAGTTGGTAAAAGTGCCTTAGTACGTGCAGGCGTCTATTATGTAATGATTGATGTGTCTCCGGAAGGAGCTAGCAAAAGAGTGGGTTCAAACGAACTGCAGTTCATGGCTGGTTTCGGTATAGTATTGGGCAAATAGTCCAAAAAGAGTTAAATTAAATGCGGCGCCTCGAATAGATGTGCCGCATTTTTATTTTTAAACCACGGAAAATTCTTTTTACAAATTTGTAAATTGCCGATAGAAATTAAAATGTCTTAAAGAGAGGCTAAATGGTTTCCCCTTCGAAAAAAGAAATTTATAAAGTGTTTGAGCTTCAAAGACAAAATCGGATTAGCGCAGCTCGCACCACAGCTTTAGAGAGAAAATTAAAATTGAAAATGTTGTTGGGTGCAATTTATGATGACACTGAGAAGATTGAGAAGGCAATTTATGCAGATTTTAAAAAACCAGCTGCCGAAGTAAAGCTGACGGAAATATATTTATTGGCTAAAGAAATCAAGTATGTGCTTAGAAATTTGAACAAGTGGTTAAGACCAAGAAGGGTGAAACCCCCCATTACTTTTTTAGGATCATCGAATAAAATAATTTTTGAACCTAAGGGGACCACACTGATAATTTCACCATGGAACTATCCTTTTCTGTTAGCAATTAATCCGCTTGTTTCTGCGATTGCCGCTGGAAATTGTGCGATAATAAAACCTTCTGAAAAAAGTCCAAACACGTCACGATTTATAAAAAATTTTATTTCTAAATTATTCCCGGAGAACGAGGTCGCTATATTCGAAGGAGGTAAACATACTGCGGAAATATTGTTGGAGTTACCATTCGACCATGTGTTTTACACGGGAAGCAGCGATGTTGGTAAATTGGTAATGAAGGCTGCTTCTAAAAATTTGAGTTCTGTAACA